>JAEZDX010000671.1 GCA_023417975.1 Bacillota bacterium | reverse complement strand
TTTATCATACTCAATAGGTGGAGCAAAATACATTTTGTCTCCACCATATTTTTCAATGCTTTTAGTATCTGTAATAGTTTGAAATCTGGGCATATCCCTACTGTCATTCAACATTGCATTAAAATCTTTTTTATCTTCATTTGCCATATTCAACACCTCCAAATCAAAGCATAGTATATAGTATCAATCCATGCAATGAGATAGTTTTAAAAAATTAAGCAAATTATATTAATTACTGGATTCGTTTTCCTTCTATTCTAATTTGTCTAAAAAATCCTCCCATTGAAAACACATTATTAACTCAAGTTATTGCTAGAGCAATGCCTATTTGATTGGATGAAGGAAAACAAATAAATATATATCTATTTTGCATAGCCAAATTAATTAGGATATAGACTTTATACAAACTCGTTAGCTATAGGTCTGAAAATCAAATCCATCTTCCGGTTCTCCTACTTCAAAACCTAATACTGCTGTAGCTTTCTTTTTAAACAGTTCGAACCATGTATCCCATTCATCTTGAGGTAGTTCAGCATAGAATTGCAAACCACTCGGTTCAACAGAAGCAGTAATTATTCTTTTGTCACTTTCTAGTGTATACCATTGAGGAATTCCATTATAAACCCCAATCCATCCGGGCATCTGAGAATATATATCCTCTAACTTATCCCATATATCCCTTGGCGATGAGTAATGAATATTCAAATTATGATTGTGCATATCCATGAAAATTTCTCCTTCATTTTAACATTGCAACTTAAGTATATTAGGCATGAGTATATGGATAATGATAAGCTCAAGCAAGGTTTATCAGCAAGCCATTTTCAAAAGCCATTGCTCAAGCCATAAACTTCGCGGCTATATATTTGCTAGCTTTCTTTATATTGTATATTTCTACATAATATAGCAAACTCCTGCTAATATTACGCACAAAAAAGCAGGGTTCTTCACCCTGCAATTGATACCTCTGACCTTTTATTTAATCCTCACACTATCAGCTTACATCCATCTTCCAACTCATATGCTCTTTAATAACATTTTAAGCAAACCTGTCAGTGTAAATGCTATTCAATTTTTTCATAAGGCAGCTTGATTGTATCATATATGTATAGTGCTTCTGAAATTCTCATGTCATGTTGTTTAGAAAATATAAATTTCCCATCGCATACTTCACAAGCAAAAATGATTTGTTCTTCATTTTCCTCTATGTACCTTAATTTAAATTTTGTACCTTTACATTCTTGAATCCAAAGCCTATCAACAAAAATATTGTCTTCCTGACAACTTATATTGAATTCTCCGCCTGTATACTTGCACTTGTATCTACCTTCAACCTTTTTTAACAGCTCCAAGCTTCTTATATGCCCTTTTGCAATAGGTACAACTTCTAAAGGTATATCAATATCAAACAAAATACCTTTGATTCCTTCTAAAATTTTTGATACTGCAATAGTATCATTATTCCCCAATATTATAACTACGTAATCCTTTTTTAAATCTACCCACACATTAAATATATATCCGCTTATTAATCCATTTGTACATAGTTCATTGGCTCGTTCATCCTTTATAAAGCATCCATATCCTGCCCAAGCATTCATATACCAAATATGTCCATATGGTGTAAGCATCTTTTTTAAAGTCTCAGCATTAATAACTTTATAATTTAGTAAAGCTTTAATCCATTTTAGTATATCTTCAGCTGTTGAATAAAGAAATCCACTTCCATAAGCTCCGCTCATATCATAATAATCAGCATTTATTATTCCTTCACCGGAATAAGTATATCCTTGTGCAAGCTCTGAGATTATATCTTCATTTCTTGATACTCCGGTATTTTCAAGGCCTGGCGGTTTAAATATGCACTCCTTATAAAATGCTTGAATATCCACTCCTGATACTATTTCAACTATCTTGGCTAATAAAACATAGTTGGAATTACTATATTCTGCTCTATCTCCGGGCTTAAAATCTAACTCTCTTCTGTTTAATCTATCTAAGATAATACTGAAACTTATAGCCTCACTAATTCTATATTCCTTAAAATTAGTATGTTCAGGTATTCCTGATGTGTGAGAAAGAAGCTGATGAATTGTTATATCTTTTGCATGCTCATACTCAGGAATATACCTTTGTATCTTATCTTCCAGTTTTATTTTTCCCATTTCATAGAGTTTAAGTACCGCTGCAGCTGTAAATTGCTTTGTTAAGCTTGCAATTTTATATTTTGTATTTATCTTATTCATCATTTTATATTGTACATTTGCATAACCATAACTTCTATGAAGTAGAATATTATCTCTTTCACAAACAAGTACTGTACCTGAAAATCTGTCGGCTTTAGCCCAAGAATCCATATACTTTATTAGCTTATCTTTTATCATTTCCATAACATCTCTCCCCTAAGGTAATTTGAGATAAATTATATCACTAACTTCTTAAGCTTAATTGTAAAAAACGGACAACTCTATATTTTTGTCATGTAATCTGATGGATTCATACCGCTAAATTTATTAAATTCATGAATGAAATGAGATTCATCATAATAACCTGCATCTAGTGCCAGATCCACAGTTTTTATATACTTTTTTGAATTCATCCTTCTGAGAATACTTTGAAACCTTACAATTTCTATAAAAGTTTTTGTACTAATACCAACTCTATTGTGAAAAATCCTTCTTAATTGCTTTTCACTTATTACTTCACCTTCGGTGATATCCTTTATTTTAATTATACCTTTGGTTTCATATATCCTATAAAGCACATTTTGGAATTCATTATCCCAAGGTATAGAAGCCTGCTTTTTTAAAGTAAAATATGTATTAGCATATCTAAGCTTGCTTTCAATACTATGAAATTTTCTCATACCGTTCTCAAACTCTGTAAAAATATTTTCACCAAGTGTATCTACGAATTCCATTTTATCCGTGAATTTATGAGAACTTTCTTTTATTAAAGCTTGTAATCCTCCAGGATAAAATCTAACGCCAAAGGTTTCTATATTGCTATGCTCCATATTAACTATAGAGCCTTTACTCATGGTTCCAACTAATACGTTACGACACCCATTCGCGTTAATATCAGTACCGAAAAGTACATCTATGCATCCATCGGGAACTACTGTTTCTCTTTGCAGCAGCTTCATTTGATTAATCCTGTCATCCTTTATTATCGGAGAAACCCAATAACAACATATATATTTCCTTAGACCTTCAGCAGGCATAAATTCGTAATATAATTTACCATGTGAACTAATATAATCTGTATTCATTTGTACAGGTTGAAAATTTATCTTTGTCATCTCTATAACCATCCATTGATTTCTACTATGTATATAATTTAGCTTACACTATTGATAATACACTAAATAAAGCCAAAAGTCTGATTGTAATTATTATTACTTTGTGTCTTCTGTTTATTTAATGCTGTAAAAATTTAAACTATTAAATTCATCGTAGAGAAAATGAAGATATTTTACAAGCCACTGAAAAATACATTGTTGTATAATGAATAGGAAAGGAGGCGGAGGCAATGAAAAAAGAAATTTTTACAGCCTGCTATGACGAAAATATTCAAATAGAAGCCTATCAATTGAAAGGCATTGTTCAATCTTTTCCTAATCATTTTCATGAGCATTATACCTTGGGCTTCATCGCGCAAGGACATCGTTTAGTTTCCTGCAAAAATCAAGAATACACCCTATCTGCCGGAGATATTGTTTTGTTTAATCCAAAGGATAACCATACCTGTACCCAAATACAAAATGAAACCTTTACTTATGGTGGACTAATGATTCGTCCGGAGGTTATGCAGCAGCTTACAGAG
>JAEZDX010000657.1 GCA_023417975.1 Bacillota bacterium | reverse complement strand
GCAATAAGCTTATCTCCTAATACTTCATGTGCAACCTTAATAAGAAAAGTACTATCCACACCACCTGAAAATGCAACCGCAGCACTACCTCTTTTTTGTATATTATTTTTCAATAATTGAAATTTCTCTTGTAACAACATATTTAGTTTCCTCCATTAACTTCTTTATAAATTTCCAAAATTGATACTTTGTTTTCCACTGCCAATCTCTTGCAATCCTCATATTCAGCCTTACTCTTAACCAGTTCACCGTTATAATAAGAGTTCTTTACATTTATCTTTCCATATTTAGTGTGAACTTCTACTATATCTCTATCTAGCTTTATCTTATCTACCTTATATTTTCTCACGCCAATGGAAGTAGTTTCTTTAAAGATTACATCCAAAACTGCCTTTTCATTTTCTGCGTTAGTAAATATAGTTAATTTAGTAGCCGGCCTTCCCTTTTTCATAATAATAGGTGTCATGTAAGCATCGAAGGCTCCACTTACAAACAATCTTTCTTCAATATAACCATACAACTCAGGATTCATATCATCTATATTGGTTTCAATAATAAAATGCTCTACCTCTTCTTCTTTGCTTTCTTGCTTACCTAAGTAGACTCTTAATACATTTGGGATTTCCAAATCCCTATGTCCAATTCCATACCCTATGCTTTCTATTGAAAAATTAACTCTATCAATAAACTCTTCTACATTTGCTGCTATAATTGCTGCTCCTGTAGGAGTGGTTGTTTCAAACTGAACAATACCTGATTTTATAGGTATATTTTTCAAAATCTCTATAGTCGCAGGTGCAGGCACAGGTATAATTCCGTGTGCACATTTCACAAAGCCTCCTCCAACCTGAACCGGAGAAGCCAATATTTTATCTACTTTTAAATAATCTAAGCATATGGCAGCTCCAACAATATCTACAATGGAATCGATAGCTCCAACTTCATGGAAGTGAACCATATCAATCGGTTTATTGTGTACCTTTGCTTCTGCCTCTGCCACTTTCATGAAAATTTCCATACTAGCTTTCTTTATACTGTCTTTTAAAGAACTGCTATTTATTATGCTTTTTATATCCTGTAGGTTTCTATGATGGTGATGTTCGTGCTCGTCTTCGTGTCCATCTCCATGTTCATGATGATGCTCCTTAAGTAGCACATCTACTCGAGTACCACCAATGCCGTTTTTTAGAGCCTTTTCAATTTTTATGTCAAACTCGGAATTTAAATTCAGCTTAGAAATTTCATTAAACAAATAATTCTTATCTACACCCAGATCAATAAGGGCACCTAAATTCATATCTCCGCTGATTCCGCAAAAACAATCATAATACAAAACTCTCATAGCTATTTTCTCCTATACTTCGTTTATTTAAATTCTATAGTTCTCGCCCATGCCGGATGTATCAAAGGAGCAATATGAAAAGAATTTTATCCCATATTGCTCCGCTTTATTACCTTACAAGAGTCATTTCCTTGTGAAAATCCTTTAAATGCTGTCTAATGCTTATATGCTGAGGACAGACTTTTTCACATTTACCGCACTCTACACAGGAGGAAGCTCTTTCCTTTTCATTCTTGTTCTCATACCACCATTTGCTTCCCTTCCAGTCATTATACATAGATGCCTGGTTATAAGATGAGAAGTTTTCAGGTATATTAACTCCAGCTGGACATGGCATACAGTACTTACAGCCTGTGCACGGCACCCTATTCAGTTCCTTGTATTTTGTTCTTACTTTGCTTATAAGTTCAACTTCTTCAATAGAAAGACAACCTGGAACAGCTTCTCCCGCAGTTTTCAAATTCTCTTCTACCTGACTCTGCGCATTCATACCGCTTAATACTACGCTGACTTCCTTTTGGTTCCATATCCACTTAAGTCCCCATTCAGCCGGCTTTCTCTTATTGTCTGCACTATCCCACAATTCTTGTATTTCTGCAGGAGGCGTGATAGCAAGCTTTCCGCCTAGCAGAGGCTCCATTATTACGACACCTAAACCTTTTGAAGCTGCATATTTCAGGCCTTCAACTCCGGCTTGATTAAATTCATCTATATAGTTATACTGCATCTGACAAAAGCTCCAGTCGTAAGAATCTATTATATCCTTAAAGGCTTGAGTTCCATCGTGAAAGGAAAATCCTGCATACTTGATCTTTCCGTCCTTAAGTGCTTTATCTAAAAAGTCGGTAACTCCTATAGCTTTCATTTCTGCCCAAGCTTTTCCGTTTAAGGCATGTACAAGGTAAAAATCTATATATTCTACATCAAGTCTCTCCAACTGTTCGTTCAGCAGTCTCTCACAGTCTTCATACTTTTTAACACTCCATATCGGCAATTTGTCTGCCACAAATACCTTTTCCCTATACCCGTCCTTTATTGCTTTACCTAAAACTCTTTCGCTGTTTCCACCGTGGTATATATATGCTGTATCCAAATAATTTACACCGTTTTCAATTGCATACCTTATTTGTCTTACTGCTTCATCTACGTTAACTTCTCCATTTTCGTTGCTTGGCAATCTCATACATCCGAACCCTAATGCTGAAACCTTTAGTCCAGTTCTTCCAAAATCCCTATACTGCATTTTTACACCTCTTCTTTATAAATTCTTCAATTTATATAGAAAGTAATAAATATCTTCATCTTTAACTGTCACAAAATATCCAACTTTCAAATATTGATGGGACTTCTCAAGGTGATTAGCTATTTACTTTCTATTTAGTAATAATAGTACATGACATGTACTTTATTTCCTCCTTTCCTTATGTCAACAACATTCTACTCCTTGAAGTTAACTTTAAGTCAAGTAAATTTATAAAAAAAACTATATAATGAAAAGGTTTATTTATTAAAATACTTTAGCAGAAGTTTATTCTTCATTATCTTCCTTGTGAGTTCCAAAAAATCCTATTTCACTACAGTGCTCAATCTTATAATTCACAATTCCAAGGCTGCACTGCAGCAGCTCCATCTGCTGCTGAATATAGGCCTTATGCTCTATGAGAATTTGTCTTCGTTCCTCAGTTGTGGATTTACCTTTAAGGCAAAGATCTATGAAGGATTTAATCTTTTTAATAGACATACCACTGTTCTTTAAACAGCATATTAATTCAATCCAGCCAAGGTCATCTTCGGTATATTTACGTATTCCCGATTCACTTCTCTGTAATTGCGGCAGAAGTCCTTCCTTGTCATAGTATCGTAATGTTGATGTTGTCAAATTAGTTCTTTTCGCTACTTGATTAATTGTGTATTCCATAGACCTTCTCCATTCTTCAATAATAATATCTGAATTTGCTTATCTATATATGGTTCCTTTAGTGAAACTTAACTTGGAACTCTATATTAATTTGTTCACTTAAAGTTAACTCTAGCATAAATGTACTTATTGGTTCAAGCATAAAATTATTCGTTATAGTTTACTAAGGAAGTATATAATGAGACTTACTCATCTAGTATGTATTAATCTAGCTGAATACTTGGCGGAATTATAAAAAAGCAGCCGTATTTTTCTTTTCACGGCTGCTTAGTAATTGTTCTTAGTGAATTAGTATTTATTACTTCTTAATTTTTGACATAATTCGCGTACCCCTGGGGTATAGAATTATTCCCATAACAATAGTTAATGCACCTATTAAAAGCAGTATTCCGGTATCAAACGGAGATCCGGTTTGAGGCAATTTACCTCCGCCACCATTATCAGTGCCGCCGCCTGCACTTTCACTGAATACTGTGTAGGTTATGGTTTTTGATTGCTCATTCCCTGCCATATCCTTTGCAGTAACCGTAAATGTATGCTGTCCAACTGCGGTAGTATCCAAAATTCCTCCATTAGCTGCTGTGCCAGTAGAATATTGAACACCTGATAATGCGTCCGTTATTTTCCAATTAGCTCTAGCCAATTGGCCTAAACTATACCGTCCTCCGTCGATAGGCTCATCAATTGTAATTTCCGGTGCTGATTTGTCTATTTGTATTTTTAATTCTCGAATTTGTTCTTTGTTACCGTATTTATCAACAGAATAGTATTTAAGTGTAGTCACGCCTTCATTATTAATGTTAATTGGTTCAACATAATTATGCCATTCTACTCCGTCAATACTGTAGAATATACTCTTTACACCAATTCCGCCATCATTGTCGTCAGCTGCGAGAGTTATTTTTACATCAGAAGAATACCAATCGTTACTTCCTACAGTTCCGACTTTACCTATTTCAGTTACAGGAGCCACAGTGTCCGGAAGTTCAAAAGTCTTTTCAATCGGTCCACCAATAATGTTCCCATCCTTATCCATAAGACGGAAAATTATCAAATCTCCTGTTGAAGTGCTTGTATTCAGGTCACTGTCTGCAACGGATAGAGTTACCTGTGTTCCAGCTTCATTCCAGACAGTTTCCCATTTCTCAGCAATATTTAAACCAAATCCGAATTGTCCCTTATCCAAGGCTTCGCTAAAGCTTATTACTACGTCGGTCTTTCCACCGTTTCTTACAGATTTAACATCAGTAACCTGAGCTTTAAAGTTTGTAGTCTTCTGTGCAGGTGCATCCGGACGAGTGATTGTTTCTCCTGCTGCCAGCTTAGTCTTTTCAGCCTTTGTATCAGGAATTAGCGGCCATTCTTTAGCAGGTCCGTTGTTATACTTTTCCATATTCCAGCTTATAGGCTGAGTAAAGTCTGCTGCTTTGTCTTTTCCATTATTTGCTGCAGAAGCTGCAATTTTGTTCAAAGAAATTTCAAAAGTAAACCCTGGTATAGTTACAAATTTCAGATTCTTTATGTCAAAGGTCTTTGTAGCATCCCAGCCGGCATTTGCAATATTTGCAAACAGTTTGTCGTGGAAATTGATACCATATTCCATTAATGTAGTATCTTCCTCGCAGAAACGGTTTGTATTAAAGCTCATTGTTGCTGGAGTTTCTGCGCCGCCTATATACACAAGCGGAGCATCACTTGGTGAATTTGCCAATCTGCTTGAGAATCCAATTAATCTGTTTTCCTCGCCTTCGTCACCTTTTGACGTAGCATGTCGTAATGCATCTGAAAGACTCACAGCAGCAAAGAAAACGCTTCTTTCTGCTTTGCCATCACCAACTGTTTTTAGCTCATAGCGGCCGTACTTAGATTGCTCTGCACTAAGTTTAAAGGTAAATATTTCACCGTTATGGCTTGAAGCACTGAACTCTGTACCATCTGGCGCGTAAAGCTTAACTTCCGGCGCATTTGAATGAGCTGTTATAGTGGCTTCATGCGCTACAATGAAGTTTTCTTGGGCAGTCCATAATGTATACTTGTTAGGGCTTGACCAAGGTAAGTAGGAACTGTTTATGTCGAAGGGATAAGCATTAAATTCACTTATGGTGTTATAATCCTTTGCAGGATATGACATACTGTTCAGTGAACCGTAATCCTTCACATTACCTGTAGTCGCGCCATCTCCAGTTGGGTATAAATCCTTAACATGCAGTTTGCTATCTCCTGTGCCGTTTTGTTTGAATTCACGATCCATCACTGAAATTATAAATGGTAGATCGCGGTTATACATAGTGTGGTCACTCTCACGGGCACGGACAGCAATATTAGTTTTTTCAGTATTGTTCTTACCTATGTAGTCGTATACTTCCGAGGCTGCCTGTACTGATGCAACTCCACCCTCATTTCCTAGCCAATGTGCATCAATACCGGTTGTAACTATAAATGGACGTGGTGCTACTAATGCAATTATTTCGTCTGAGTCAAAGGGTAGTTGATTGTCCTTATTTACGAAATTAGCAGCAGTTTCAGGAAACCAGCTATTTCCTTTACTATATGAAACTGTTGGTATTTCAGTCCTTCCGTAAACCCTATCAGCTTTAGCATATGTAGATGTATTAAAGTTAAAAATCTTACCCTCTACCTTATATCTGTTGCTCTGTATACCTGAACCACCCGGTTCACTTGGTATGTCTATGCTTATTCTTTCGTCAAAGGCAGCGGCAAACAAGGCAGCTTTTCCATAACGGGAATGTCCTGTTACAATAGTCTTAGTTGGATCTATGCCTAATTCCTGTCCAAAGGTTTTTGTACCGTCACCGTCTGGTGTTTTTTGCTCAAGTGCATTGATAATCTGACTGGCACCCCAGCTCCAAGCCATAAGTGCTCCGGAAGCGTACTCATAAACATCTTTGTTATACGGATACAATGCTGTATACACTCCGTCCCTGTTTATTCCGTCAGCAGCCGAGGAATCATCAGGATAAATGTCTGTTGGTGTGAAAACTATATCCGCATATCCCTGCTGATTTAAAGTCTTCACATGATCTGCTGTAAAAACACTGCCTATTTCTATGACAACCGGAACCTGTGCATCCTTACTTCCCCAAACAGCTGTCTTCTGATCATCTGTTGGTTTATTTACAGTAACAAAAAAGCTTGCAGTTTTTTTGCTATCTGGATTTGTGATTGTTACGACATTACGCCTTACCATTTTAGTTGGTTCAGGCGCCTTTGTTATAGTTCCGCCATTATCTTTTAGTACAACGGGAATATTCCAGCCATATAAACTTACGCTTATTGAGTAACCTGCGTTCCAAGCATCTATGGCCATCTGAACTGCTTCATCTTGACTTGCAGCAGGTCCAAAGGTGGAACCGTTTACTGCGACAGTGCCATTTTTTAGCTTGTCAACTAACTTGTCGAACTCATTTTTTATATTGATACTTGTCCCCCAAAAATCAAAGGCGTTAGGAACTTCTACTTCTTTGTTATATTCACCTACTACATCCTTTGCCTGTGTTGGCCATCGATAACCAAGCCAATACCGCTGTACGAGGTCCTTAATCTCATTTTTACGTGCATCCCATTCTGCCGGTGTAGAAACAAATCCGTCACCATTTGGATCATTTTTTGTGTTAAAAAACTTAAACGGGTCTGGAATTGTGTTAATAACGGGAAGCTTATCCACACCAGGATACCCTGGCCATATTTCCGTGGATGATGCCGCTAAGCCGGTTACAGGAGCCGCGCCTAGTACTAATAACAGACTAAGTGAAGCTGACATAAACCGTTTAATATGTCTTGATCTTCTAATGTTTTTCATAATAGTCCCTCCCTTAGAAATTTTTTGATATTAAATTATTTCATCAGTGTCTTCGGCCACTGTTAGGCCCTCTCAGAATAATATTCATCACAGCTATTCATATAATGAAGTTACTTTAGAGTTGGATTATTTTTAATAAATCTTTAATCGTTATCGTTTACAAGCCAATAAATTTTTTATCTGCCACAACAACTCAATCTATAAACTGTATTATTTTGTCTATATATTAAAAATTGAGTTAATTATTACTTAATACATTGAATATTTTATTATTTTCCAATATAATAATCCATGTACAAATGAAAGAATATTTGTAAAATTTAAAGATAAATATGGGGGGGCCTAAGATATTATGAATTACGATGAAGTATGTCTAAGAATTGGATACCTTATCTGCAGGCACTGTACGCCCAGTTGGGGTATTGATGACATCTTAGACGATTCAATTGATCTCACCTATATATTTAAAGGAAACGCCACATATACAATTGATAAAGTTATCTATGATGTCGGCGAAGGCGATCTTCTATGCATTCCTCGAGGCAGCAAACGATATGCTGTAAGCAATAAGCAAAATCCTATGTCCTGCTATGCAGTCAATTTTCAGCTCAATGACTACGATGGACAAAAAGTTTCCTTACCATTTCCAATAAAATCACACATTGGAATCAGAGAAGAACTTCTTTCACTTTATAAAGAACTCACCATTGATTGGACTCAAAAAATGCCGGGCTACGGAATGAAGACTCATGCAATATTTCTCACTATTCTCCACCGATATCTTAGTCTCATTTACTTTAAAAACTCACTTGAAAATATAGACTCTAGAATCAGAAAGATAATCCATTTTATTGCTGAGAATTACTCAAGCCATATTGATGTAGCAGATTTAGCAGAAATGGTTGGTCTGAATCAAGTATACTTTGGTTCTCTTTTTAGAAAGTCTACCGGCTTATGTGTAAATGTATACATAAATCGTGTGAGAATAAATAACGCAGAGAATCTGCTCTCCAGCGGTGAATTCACCGTCCAAGAGGTAGCCTATAAATGCGGCTTCGAAGATATTTATTACTTCAGTAAGGTATTTAAGAGTATCAAAGGTTACTCACCTTCAAAGTCCATATTGAATAAGCGAAGTCAGCGCTCGTTGTAAACCTTTTAACAAAAAAGAGAAGTGTTGCAGCTATAAAAGCATTGACACTTCTCTACAATATTTTCATTATATCGATGTGAATCTATCTATGTTTCGTCGCAATTCGCGTACCCTTGGGGTATCTTAATATTTCCATAGCATGCCTGCAGCAAGAACTCCCGTGCCTACAGACCAAATTATTATAGAGTCACCTCTTTTGATTTTATTTGTCTCAATTGCATGATTTAGTGCAATGAACGGACTGCTTGTCCCAGTATATCCGAACCGATCTCCTATATACGTGAATTTCTCAAAGTTCTCTCCCATAGCATTGGCTAGATCCATTATGTTCTGCCTATTTACCTGTGATACAAAATATCCGGAAATGTCCTCGGCAGTAATATGGTTTCTTTCAAATAAGGCTTCTATCTGTGCCTTTACAACTGCAAAGCCATTTCCACCGCTGCCACCATACCAATATATTCTTTTTCCTTGTTCTGAAATATCAGCATTGTATATATTTGACATTCCGCATTCGGGAAAAAGCATATCGTGCGTATGATCGGAATTTGTATAATATACTGCATCAACAAATCCGGATTCTGTACTTTCTACTTTTTCTAAAATAACTGCACAAGCAGCATCTCCAAAGCTGCTTCTTGTCACTTCATCGGTTTCCTGGGAAAATTTATTCATCTGTTCTGCACCTACTACAAGCGCCTTTTTCATTTCAGGATTTGACAACATATATCTACTGGCTTGTTCTACAGCTACAATCATTCCTACGCAATTTGCATTCATATCATAAACAATAGCTGAAGATTTCCCACCTATGCCATTGTGAACCTTAAGTCCATTAGTAGGGGCAAGATACTCCGGTGTTCCTGAAGAAAATATTAGCAAATCAATCTCTTCGCCGTTTATCTCAGCTTTTTGAAGCGCTGCTTTTGATGCTTCAATAGCCATAGTAACAGTATTCTCCTTTGGATCATCTGATAAATAACGTTTATCCCTGCCAAAAGAATTTAACAACTCCGTTATATCCTTATCATATTTTCTGAAGTGTTCAATAAACACTTCATTTCCTACTACATTTTGGGGATGATATACACCAATACTTTTAATTGCTACACTTAAGTTTTTCAATGGTATCTCCTCCTTATATCTTTAAATTAAAAGAAACTATTATACATGATAATAGTTCTCTTTTAAAATTCTCAATTTGAATACTTAACCGCAGAGTCCCTCTGCTTCCTCCTTAGTGTTAACAAATTTACCGGTAAAACCAGGTACACTTTTTGCCACTCTTTTTAACTGCATAGCTGATGTTACAGTTTTTGGATTTACAAAAATAATATTCTTAAAGCCTGTCTGCTGATAAAGCTTGAACAATCCCTGCAGTGCTGGGACAGATTCCTGTCTAAATACACCAAGTTCAGCACAATCAAGAATCATTGAGTATTCCTTTGGATTAATATTTCCAAGAAGCTTGTTATAGTTTTTCAGAGCTTCTCCTGCCCCATTGGCTTCTGGAAATCCATACACCTCTGCGTTAAATATCTTCTTTTTTTCGTCTACACTAACTTTAAAAGCCATAGACTACATCTCCCTTCATATGTATATATAAATTTTTTAGGTATGCAATTAGTTTCTACTCTTTATTACATTAATGTTGTCTATTATACAATTTAACAAATAATTCAATTTTAATTTTATGTTATTATTCTACATGAATACAAATATACTGTCAATTGTAAATTGTATATATTATTACCTTTTTAACATAAATATCCCTTGTATATAACTTAGTATTTGTATAGTTAACTGTAAAATAAGGTTTAGTATACCAACAGCATTTTTTTATTGACAAAACAGTCAATTTGTTCTGAAGCCTTCTTATCAAGAGAATCATTGTTCAAGTTATCCTATCGAAATTAATTCCCCTATTACGGGAGCTTTTGGTTTTACAAGATTACCCGCTATATATTACGGCTTTTTAACACTTAATATTTTTTGTTATGTAGCTCTGACTCAAGTAATAAAAATGTGGTATATAAAAAAATATAATATACAATAACCAACTCAATAAAGACTCATGAAGTATTTTTATTTATCTCAATTTCATGAGTCTTTGTTTTACATTTATGTTAATTTCATTGTATGGAAATGATAATTTGGCAAAATTGTGTTTAATTTTGTCAAATAAAATGTTATAATTTACAAAGATATACATAGTCGGAAAATTAATAAATATTATTTATAAATATTATTTATAATTCTTTATATATATGAATATTAAGCAGTAGAGATGAGAAAGAAATGAATACAGAAACACTGAAGGAGTACATAAAAAGAGTATATCAGTTGGAGGTATCATTATACAATCAAAAATCGTTGTACAACAGAATACAGAATGATGTGAAAAATTTATCCAATTATAGAGGCCAAGCTCTAAAACCATTAATAACTACAAAGGGTTATTTTGATTTAAAAGGATTTATGTCAAGTATCATGCTCTTTGGTTCTATTGGAGTATTGATAGGAGCTTTTTCTCGAATTCCCTTTTTTGTAGGTACTTTTGGAGGAATTGGAGTAGGAATATTAATCATGCTATATGTAAACTATTCGGATTTGCGTAGTGCTAAAGCTGAGAATGCCATAATTAATCAATCAAATCAACAAATTATAATGAATAATGATGAAAAAATAAAAACAAACAACCATAAGATTGTCATCCTTAATCAAGAATTATCTGCCATAAGAAACTCATATTCTTCCACTAAAAATATTTTAGATAAATTCTATGGCATGGACATAATTTTCTCCAAGTATAGAAATTTACTTGCCATAAGTTCATTTTATGAATATTTGTCAGCCGCCAGATGTACTTGTTTAGAAGGACATGAAGGAGCCTATAACATATTTGAAAATGAGAAACTTCAACATATTATTATCGATAGGTTGGATGAGGTTATCAGTCATTTAGAACGTATAGAGAGCAACCAATTTATGCTGTACTCTGCAATACAACAAAGCAATGCGACTACAGCAAGATTATCTCAACAACTAAACAATGTAGCCGATAGCCTTCAAAGAATCGAAAGCAATTCTCAAATTACAGCATACAATAGTGGCATAGTTGCTCAAAACACTGAATTCCTAAAGTGGTATGAATTGCTAAAGTCCTAAGTTCAAAATATGTAAGTAGTATTACATGCTTCTGTTCTATCGTTATTTATTCAATAGAATAAAAGAAAAAATGTTATCATCTAAACTAAAGAGGAGTGACTTAATGTGAAGCTTAAGAAAAAGAATGTACTTGTTATGGCCTCTATGGTTATTATAATCATCTTGACTATCGTATCAGTGAGTATCTTAAACAATCCTATGAGGAAATTCCAAACATATTTTAACAATAAAAATTACGGCGAGGCCAGAAATATTTATGATAAAAAATTAAATAATGCTAAGCGCACAAATGAACTTAAACAATATTTTGAACAGAACCTAAGGGACGTTGCTGAAGTATTTAATGATGGAAAGCTCAATTATACTGATGCAATAAGCAAATTAAATGAAATTGATAAATACAACGTTCTTAAGACTGATATCGTATCAATAAAAGAAAAAATAGAAATACTTAATACTTCAATGACTTCGTATAAAGAAGCACAACAGCTTTTAAAAGATAACAAACGTATTGAGGCCATTGAACAATTAAATAAAGTTGTAAAAGAGGATAAAAATTACTCGTCAGCTCAGCAGCAGCTGAAAGATGAATTGGATAATTTGAAAAAGACATTGTTAGCAGATGCTGAAAATTACGCTGCAAAAAAAGACTATGCCGGTGCACTGACAAGTATAGAAACACTTCTGAAATACTTTGCAAATAATAACGAATTAAAGGAAAAGCAAAACACATACAATCAAGGAAAACTTAATGAAGGTAAAGAAAAAGCCGAAGCTATTTTGAAAAGTAAGGACTCAAAGGCGGCTTATAAATTTGATAAAATAATTAATATTGCCGGTAAAGATTATTATGGATTTTTTGCTGAAGTAGGACCGGATATTACAGATGATGCTTTGCATTGCATTAATATTGATACTTCTGAATTAATTTATTATAAAGATGCTGATAATTATTTAACTGAAGCAGAACTAAAAAATCAGGAAGAAGAAAATAAAATTGCTCAAGAAAAAGCTAAGACAACCTATATAAGTCCTTCAGGAGTGACCTACCATATCAATTCAATTTCATATTCAGAACTGGCGAAAACCTCCAAAGTTTATTTAGCATGCATAAATAACAGCAATAAAGCTTTGCGTGTATACTATCAAGTCACATTTTATGATGCCAATAATAAAGTATTACAAGCCTTCCCTATGCCGTTAGTTTTCGAATTAAAGAGTAATACACAGGTTCTACACGAAGTACCTTTATTAGGTATTAATAAAAATGATATTGATCATTTCTCAATTAAGGAAACTTCAATTGAAGATGTATCAGTCATATATAACGCAGTTGATAGCGCTCAATATAGATAGAGGCAATTTCTCTATCTTTTTTCATGCAGTATATTGCGATTTTAATGTGTAAATGCAATAATATATATGACAAATATACCATATATTAACTTATAGAAAGGGGCTAGGTTATGTCTAATGAAATTTCAACAGAAAAGAGAATTGAAAATGAACGAAAATTCTGGAACAAAATAGCAAACAACTATGACAAGCCTTCGCAGCTAGACTTAGCATACAAATTATCAATACAAAAATGCAAAGAAATTTTAAAAGCCAATGAAAAGGTTATTGAAATAGGATGTGGTACAGGAAAAATATCTTTAGAAATTGCCGAAAATGCGGAATCTGTTGTTGGTTTAGATATTTCTGAAAAGATGATAGACGTTGCAACCAATAAAAAGAAGGAAAAGATGATTAATAATATTGTTTTCGAAGTGGGAGACGGTTACTGTACAAAGTTTGATAATGCAAGCTTTGATGTTGTAATGTTATTTAATTGTATACATATTGTACAAGATCCTCAGAAATTACTTTCGGAAGCTTATAGATTATTAAAACTAAATGGATATTTAATTACTGCTACAGATTGTTATTCTGAAAAACTTCCTTTATCAAAAAAAATTTATTCAACAGTTCCCAAATTAATGAAAAGGCTTGGAGCAATCAAATATCTAAACTGTTTCACAAAAAATGATTTAGAAACACTAATTAAAAATAATAATTTCACTATACTCCAGACTGATATATTATATAATGCACCAATAAACTATTTTATTTGTGCAAAAAAGCGCTGAAGCCTGTATACATATTGTACAAACTTCAGGTAACTTGTTATCATCTATAAAATCATTTATCCCGCTAAAACTCATATCTTCTACTCAACTCGTAAAGTCCCAATAGTGGCCCTTCAAAATAGTTTTCATTTACGTAATTGTTTTTCAATACCGTAAAAAAATTGTATACTGTCTCAATATGTTCTTCCCCTCCTATTTTACCTAATGTGTAGCACATAAGTGCTTGAGTATAGGGGTATTTAATATATGCTAATATTTCTGCAAGCTCCTTGGAATAATTATTGGAACATTTTGCGAGAATTCTCACTGCAGCTTCAACAAAACTGTCGTTTCCGCTTTTTTTAATGTCTTCCAGCAACCTAGGTATTACTTTGTCTTCAGCACACATGAGCTTTTCAATTAATTTATATACATTCACAACACTAATAGGCTTTCTCAGCATGTTGTATAGCTTATCTATATC
>JAEZDX010000652.1 GCA_023417975.1 Bacillota bacterium | reverse complement strand
GCTGTGCTTCTATGAGAGACCATGAAAATGCACAAACTGCGAATATTATTAAAACAAATACTATTTTCATATTTACCTCCCTTTATATTTGTGTTCTATTACTTTATTATATCCATCTCTATCATTTAATGCACATTTATGTTTATTAAATCAAAAAAAGGCCCATACTGAGCCATTGTACTGCATCAGCATTGAGCCTGTTTCTTATTTCTTCTTTTTGGTGATTAATATCCACCAAAGCCGCCTTTTCCACAGCCTGAGCAAGATAAGAAGAATAGTGCAATTATGAATAATATTCCGTTACCTACCTGGTTACAACCAAAGTTGCCATATCCACCGTCGTCATCACAATCGTCTTTTGGTCTGTTGCATCTTGAGAACTGAAGAACGATAAGAATCAAAATAACTAATGTTGGGAAACTGCATATGCAATTTGAGCCGCCAATAGCAGGCATTGATACTACTTGTGCTGGTCTGCAGCAACATCTGCTCATTAATAAATTCCTCCTTTTTGATCATCATTTTAAATCCAAAAGTGATTACCCATTAATTTTTATCTTTGGTTTATATTACATACTATGAGTTTATTAAGTATGTTGTTACAATGAATATATTTAAATTTATAAATAAGCGATATTTTCCGTCTTTTATCAAATCGATAGTATTGAGACAATTTAGTTTTTTTAGTCTATATATAGACATTGTAAAAGAGGGCTTTGGAGCCCTCTATATTATTGTTATTAAGAAAGGGAACATCGAGCATTTATCATCAGCTTATTTCATACTTGGATTGCTGCTTTTCCAAGTCTTATTTGCATTGATTTTCTTAAGTTTATACTGTTATTCTTTGGATTTACTACATTAAAATTCTTCGGAGCTGTTTTTCATCCGGGCAGCTTATTAATACCGTCTAAAAGCTTCCTCTTCCACATCCTGAACAGGACAAGAAGAATAATGCAATTATAAACAGTATTCCGTTACCTACCTGATTGCATCCGCCTTCGTCATCGCCATCACCATAGTGTTTATTACATCTTGAGAACTGAAGAACGATAAGAATCAATATTATAAGCGTGGGAAAACTGCAAATGCAATTATTATTTACAGTAGGTAAAGCTACAGGAGCTGCAGGTCTACAACATTTACTCATATGAATTCCTCCTTTTTGATCATCATTATATATCCAAGCGTATCTTATGCTTTTTCCTTTGCTCATAGTACATCATATGTCCTCCATACTTTTTTTGTTACTGCAGATGGGCATTTTTAAACTTTTAGTATTTGTCCTAAAAATATTGAGTCTTTTCGAGCCTGAGAGTTTAGGTCTCACTGAATATAATTTTTATAACATGAAATACTAATAAAAGATGTTGTTCACTTTCATACTTAATATAAATCCTGAAATATCTTTTACTCGTTTACTTTCAATGTCTAAGGAGGAATTTTTATGACCGGTCATATTCAAACTATTGCAAATATAAGAAAAGACAAAAATGGTGATATTGTAGCCGTTAGAACAGATTCCGGAAATGTATATTCTATAGATGAAGCTATAAAAATGGTAAAAGATCATAGAATTGACGGTGTTACTGTTGAGAAAGATAATTCCGGAAAAGAGAGACTGGCAAGCAATCCTACAGGGCTTCATTACGGGTTTCTGAATGATGTTCCGGAATTTTAAGCAATTAAAAAAAGCGCTCTCATATCACTAAATATGGAAGCGCTTAAAGGACTAAATAAAAAATCTTTTTATAAAATTCACAAATAGTATGCAAAGTTGACATTAAACTGACACAAAGCAAATTTACAATATAAAGTATCAGGGATGACCCCCATCCCATTATTCACACTAAGCAGCTGGCAATATTGTCAGCTGCTTCTATTATTGTGTGATTTTCTACACTGTTTCTCATTGTACAGATCATGATCTGCATCCTTTAAAAGCTTTTCCAAATTAAAATCCAAACCGGATTTAAAATACGTACATCCTACACTTATAGAAATGGCGTATGGCTTTTCAGCTTTTTTATTATAGCTTTCACATAGATCTGCAATCCTTCGCCAGATAATTTCTTTATCTTCTTCAGCTGCACCTATTACTAGGATAGTGAACTCATCTCCTCCTATACGTGCAACAATATCGGTAGCTCTAAAACATTTAGCTAGAATTTCTGCTGTTTTAATAATTGCAAAGTCACCTTCTGCATGACCGTATTTATCATTAATCTGCTTCAATCCGTCTAAATCTGCATAAAATACGAGACAGCTTTGGGATAACTTTTTTGAACCTTCATATTGTTCGTTACCTAATTTTATAAAGCCTCGTCTGTTGTATAGGCCCGTTAAATCATCCCTTATAGACTGGAAGTGCAATATCTTATTATAATTCTCCAGCTCCATTAACGCCTTTTTCAGCTGTTTTTCTGCTTCGCATCTCCTTTCTACTTCTTCCATTAACTGCTTATTAATATCGGATAACTCTTTTGTCCTTTCTACGACCAGACCTTCCAACTTCTCAGCTTGATCCTTTATATTTTTCACCATTAAGGCACTTCTTATTGATGAGCTCAATTTTGCTCTAATTCTTTCCGGTATATGCCTAGGCTTAAAATCCATATTTAAAGCTATAAAACCTAATTGATTTTCGTGATATAGCGCTTCAATAATCAAGTTCATTCTCTTATTTTGCAGCTTACTCCAAATTTCATTAGGCAAAAGTTCCAAAGTATTATAGGTCAGACCTTCTTCATTGAGCGCATGTCGCTTACCGTCAGTATATGCCAGTATTAATTTAGCATTTTCTAACGGCCTATCGGGGTTATCATATATTGTTACATATGCACTATCTATGCCAACAAAAGGTAAGTTATCGTATAATAAATTCATCTGCTGCTTTAAATCAATGACAGATGAAAGTTCTTCATCCAGAGGTTCTAAATCAGCAACTTGACATTCCGTCATGTAACTGCTTGTCCCTTTGCTTTTCATTGGCATATTATTAAAGAGTACTCCATTCATACGCATACTGTTTTTTTCCTCAGAAATACATCCACAGGAAGATCTGATAACAATATCTGCAGGTAATTCTTCATTTATAGGACCAGATTCTCCTTGAATCATTCTGAATAGGACTTCGGCTGCAGCTTTTCCTTCTTCATAAAAGCACTGCTTTACTGTTGTAAGGTTATGCAGCTGACCCCTTTCAGAATCATCAAAGCCTGTAATACATATTTCGTCCATGGGCTTTCGAAAGGTTTTATAGTATTCACTGATAGCCCCTACTGCCATTTCATCGTTTGAGCATACTAACCCGTCAAATTTTACCGCATCACTAACAAACTTTGCCATACCTTTGCTTCCGGAATGAAAAGTATAATCACCACAATATAATAATTCAGGCCTAAACGGAATACCTCTTTCACGTAATGTATCAATATAAGCTTTAAAGCGCAGCTCCATCTCTTTGCTTCCTTCAAGTCCTTTCATATATGCTATAGCTTTACAATTATGTACGTCAATCAGATGGCTCATAACTTTCTTCATAGCTGCGTAATTGTTTACATAAACACTGGAATATCCCTCTACATTTTCTCCTATTACTACTGTAGGAATACCTTTAAATCTTTCTAATATAGGAGATTTCTCCTTTTTTACCCCATATGCATTTATACAAGGTGGTATAGTAATAATCCCATCAATTTTATTTTTATCAATGAATTCATACAATATATTTCGATTTTTTTCCCAACCTTTTGGGGAATCCA
>JAEZDX010000632.1 GCA_023417975.1 Bacillota bacterium | reverse complement strand
CTCTTCCTCACATTTAAAGCTTGGCTCTTTAAAAAATGCAGCATAAGAAATTATCTTGTCTATGAGCATATTAATCGTATTTATTATGATTTCCTCATGGAATTCAGCCACATGCAGCTGCTTTTCTATTATTTTCAATTCCTTTTCCATTATTTCAGTCTGTGCTGCTTTATCATAAACCACAGCTCCATTGTAATATTTGTGAAATAGATCTCCGCTTTCTTCTAACATATTCAGACGGTTAAACAAAGCTTCCGGCTTGAACCCCATATTGTAACCATCGGATTTTGAATAGTATGTCCATAGCGGCAGCAAATCTCCCTGAGTTGAAAAAGATATTATATACACCTCCGGTATTCCATAAAAAATTCCATTAACTGTTTCTATAAGCTTCTTAATATCCCTATCATTTATGCTGTACTTAAATCCCCTATACAACACAGTGTATAATTTACATATAATATAGCTATAATGCCTCAACACTATCCACAGTCTGTCCGGTTCCGAGTTCTCATTGTTGTCTTCTAAAAGCAAGGCATCAAGAGTTTTTATATAATAGTCCTTAGCCTTGCCATTTGTGCAGCTTAAATCACTGAAACAGCTCTCTGCCTCCGTCCAATTCTCATAATCCTGCAATAGTTCTTTTTTTAAGCCACCAAAATCACCTGAAGCCCCCTGGTCATGAAAATCACAGCTTACGCAGCTCATAGTATCCTTAATGCAGCTTACAAAGGTTTCCTCATGAGCCTTTATGAGTTGTACCATGTACTTCAATTCGTCTCCCCACTCATAGCTTATAGCCACCAGCTTTTTTACTAAATCAATGAGCTCCCCTTCATACTTTTTATTTTTACCTAATGCCCTTTCCGCTGAAGCAAGTACTTCATTGACATATATAAGCTCCGAAGAATCGTTAAGAAAATCACTCTTGGATGCGAAAAATACTTGATTACTGATTATGCCTTTTAACCCCTCCGTACTCGTATAGTGGTAAAGACATTTAATATGGCTGTCTTCGCCTATTCCCAAGGAATTGATAAATATAGGTACATTTCTTTCATTTTTAGGATTACTGAAGAAATCCATGTCTATTTTTTCAAGAAGATAATTTATTTTGTTTTCATCCTCTGCCTTCCAATCTTCTTTATATAATACCTTAAGCATATTCATAGAATAAAGCTGTAAGTATTTTTTGTAATCTTCATCTTTATTTTTAAGCTCCTGCTCTGCAATATCTATAGCCTTTTTAAATTCACTTTTAGCTCTTTTGTAGTCTCCACTTTTGAAATACAATTGTCCTAAAAAATTACTCACATGATGACTGTTGTTTTTATCGTTATACTTTGTCAAAGCCTCCAAGGCTGTATTGTTATAGCCATAAAAGTATAGCTCCGCCTCAAGCATATAGGAGCTTATAATAAGGTCTGTATCGCAAATTTCCTCTGTACAAATTTTCCTTATTTCATTTATTACATTCTGAACCTCCATAAGCTTGCCCATACTTAATAAAACCCTTCTTTTCTCCTCAAGGGCATTTATTTTATTGTAGCTTATACTAACAAGCTCCTCAGAGCATCTTAAGGCTTTTTCATATTCACCTAGTCTTTGCAGCGACTTTATTCTTATTGTGTAAAAAGAAAAAATAATCTCCTGATGCCCATCCCATATGCAGTTAATTAAGTATTCTACATTTTGGGCCGCTTCTTTCCAAAGTAATTCCTTCTGTAGCTCACTATTGCTGTATTTCTCAGCCATATTTTGGAACATAACCAAGCATGCGTAGTAAGTCTTACTGAAGTTCAAAGCTACACCATAACAGTCCGATACTCTTTCCCAAAGACACTTTGCACACTCATCCCAGTTAATATCACTGATTTCAGCCTTTATTTGTTTTATTATTTCAAATTCCTTAGTAACGCTGTTTTCCTTCAATGCAAACTCTTTTATGCCCAAGTGCTCTCTCCCATAAATGTTAAACTTTACCTTCAAGTCATTTTCTATGCAATTTGCAATATAATCTTGTTCAGCATTCTCCTCCTCAGCCAGCCGCAGCTGCTTTACTATGGAATATATGATTGAATGAGCCTGAAGGGTATACTCCTCTCCCGTAAATAAGGCTGATAAAAGAGTTTTTGCAGTATCTATAGGCTTTTCCGTTTTCTTTAATATGCCTAATATTCTTTCACGCTCTCTTAGGGCTTTTCCGTATTTTTCAAGGAACTTATAGTTCCCAGCCCTAAGATTAACGCCCTTGTAATTTAGCATTAGCTCCAAGGTACCCAATAAAGTGTAGATGAGAACACTTTGAAGAAGAATATCCGAACCAAAGCTAAAAGCCTTGTCATAATACTTTTTGGAGGTTATGTTATCACCTCTTAAGCTGCAGGTCATACCCAAGAGAAAGTATGCATAATAATCCCTCTCATCATTTTCCTTTACCTCCTGAAGAATTTCTACAGCCTCGGTAAAAAGTCCCTGTTCCGTGAGGGTCTTAGCCTTATTATTAAGTGCCATGTTCTTTATACCAATATTTCCACTTATTAAAGCAGCAGCTCTGTCAAAGTATTTAACCGCACTCTTATATTCGCACATGCCCTCCAATACTATACCTGCATTATTTAAACATTCATAATAAAATATCTTATATATGTTTTTATCATTAAGCTCCTTAATAACTTCTTCAACCTCACAGGAGCTTAACGCTTCTTCCTTTCCTTTAATGTACCTGCAATGAACAAGCTTTTCTACTTCACCTATAATCTCCATATACATATTCAAGGTCTTTTCCAGCTTAAAAGCATTATACTTAGCAAGAAAATAGTCATCCTTACGCATATCTTCCGCTGTTTTAAACTTCTTAGCAATTTCATTTAATGCGGTTTTATCCTCTTTCCGTATATCCTCAGCCTTCTCGAAGCCCCTTAAGTAATTTTCATTAATTGAATTTTTCTCTTTAAGGTAGTAAAATATAAAACCACATATAAAATGCAGGAAGGGATTATTTTCACATTCTTTTAAAGAAATCAACCTGCTCTGCACTGCCTTAAAGTCTCTCTTTTTTAAGAGCATATCCAGGCTGCCCTCTTCTGAGCAATATACTTTATCATATAGACTTTCTATTTCCTCTATATGTATAGTCGCGGTATTGGCTTTTATACTTTCTATATAAAATTCCTCAAGAGTTCTTAGCTCTATGTTTATCCCATTTGATTCACATTGAAAGCCATAAAAGCTTCCGAGAAGAAAATTAGAGTAAAAATCCTTATAATTATTGTTCAAAGCCTCCTTAACAGCCTTTAGTGCGGCTTTAATCAGC
>JAEZDX010000529.1 GCA_023417975.1 Bacillota bacterium | reverse complement strand
CCCAAAATCTATCTTCAATCCATTGTAGATCAGGTGTTGGAAATTTGGCCTCGCCTAATCGTAGATTATTAGTAATTGCATTATCTCGCTCCCATAAAATAACCGGGTCTTCAACTCTTACAGCAATATCTTCCACTGATACAAACTTAAAATCTACATGTAGTAACGGCGGACCATATAGGCATATAACTAATCTTGGCTCACCAACATGTTCACCGGTAAAGGCAGATAGCACACTGCCTAATCTCTCTGCTATTTTTATCCTATCTTCCATCACAGACTTAAAATCATTGGTATCCACAGCTATAACAAGGTCAATATCGGAGAACTCATCCATTTCACCTGAAACGTAGGAGCCGCCTATAGCTATACCTAAAATTCTTGAGTCATTTTTAAGTATCTCTATGGAATTATTAATAAAATTACTATGGCTACTTGGCACCATATGTATCATCTCCTAACAATATAGCCAAATCATATACATAATTGGGCATTACACCAACATATCACATCCTAAAGTTCAGTTCAATACCCTATAGAATTATTGCTTACTTATAGGGCAGCTAGTATACATATATAAGTAAATCAATTTTTATTTTCAACAGCATTATTCTGTTTCATATTATCTTATGAAAACCAATCAGTATGTAGATATTATTATGCCATATCCTTACTAAGGAGACACTTCCCACTCATTAGCCGGAAATGGACTGGGTTTGACCTTAGTCAAGAGAATTACGGAACTATGTGAAGGAACGATTGAAGTACAAAGTGAGCTTGGAAAAGGTAGTGTTTTTATTGTGAAATTACCACTAGGCTTGAATTCCGGAAAAATATATGAAGAACAGAAATGAACAAAAAGGAGGAGCACTGCCATGAGTCATCCTAATATTGACTATATGATGAACGGTATGTATTTCCCAGCTTACAGAATAACTAATTAGCAACTTGACATCTGCAAAACTGCATAATGTGAAAATTACAGGATAAGTCATCAATAAAAATGACTTATCCTGTAGTATGTTTTTTGAAAAAAGCGAACTAAACTCTGTGCCAATAATTTTAAAGGGTCATTTTAGTACAACTGGTATCCATATTTCAATCTTACAAATATCTGCAGCATCATCCCATAAGATATACTTTTCAATAGTAGGTAAGCCGGATTTTTTATACTTGCTTTGAGGAAGAAATTCATGATTAACTCGTTGCCATACATTATTAAGTACCTGTTCGGATATTTTTCCGTTTGCTTCAAAAATCAACCATGTAGAATTTGGATAAATATAACTATCAAATTCCTCAATGTCCTCCTTATCCCATTCAATGCCACACATATAGTCATTACTACCATCCTCACCAAACCCAAAGCATAAACCTAAATCACATAAATGTCCACTTAACTCTTCCATGGTTTCAGCACTTCCATCACTCTTAACGATTGCCCAAGTACCGCCTCCATATGGTGTGGTGCATCTTCTTCCAATTACTTTGAAAGACTCTTTGTCAATTATCTTGTAATCCATTTTATCAACTCCCTTTATAGTAAGTGCGAAGTATAAACGGCAATAAAATGTAAGTTTTATATTGTTTTTTCTTACCATAGATGGTGCAATACCGTGCACATGCTTAAAAGCCACGCTGAATGCATCAGATGATTTATATCCATACTTTAAGGCAATATCGATTATTTTATCATCTGTATTTTGCAATTCGTAAGTAGCACATGTAAGTTTTCTGCATCGGATATATTCTGACAAAGGAATACCGGTAATTTGAATGAAGGATCTCTGAAATACACTAAATGGACACGCAATAATCTTGCTTATCTCATTGGAATCTATTTCACCAGTCAAATTATTTTCCACATAATCAATTACTTTATTCATTCTATCGACCCAGTCCATTACTTCACCTCCTGAATTCTATTATAAAGGGTGCTATGCTGTTTTTCCCGTTATTTAATAAACAGATATTAACGGATATTAATACCATAAGATACACATTTCTTATTTCGCAATATATTACGAAAACGAATCAGTATATAGATATTATTATACCATATCCATTACTGCAGTAAATTACATGAAAGGTTGAAAAGTAATGGAACAGTTTGAAGGAATATCTACTCAAGGTATAAGAATGTGTTGTGCGTAGGAAGAAAAACAATTAAAATGATATGAGGAATCCTTATTGCAAATAGGAAAAATACATAAATATGGAGGAGTTTATTAGTGATAGATTCAAAAATGTTTTATGAAAAGCTTGAAAGAGATTTTATTTCTTGGGCACAAAATGTTGAAGACATAAGAGCAGCATTTGTAGTAGGCTCAAGGGCTCGTAAGGACCATCCTGCAGACGAGTGGTCGGATATGGATATTATTATCTTTACCTCAAAGAAGAATTATTATCTTTCAAATAAAGATTGGTTTAAAAATTTTGGGGACATCTGTACTTCATTTGTAACACAGACAAATGGCGGAGATACTGAATGCCTTACACTGTTTGATGGTGGGTGGCAGGTTGATTTTGTCATTGACACTACAGATAATTTAAATTATATTGTAAAGAATAAAATCACACCGAATAATTTTTATCGAGGAGTGAAAGTGCTTATTGATAAAGATAATGTTGCCAATGATATTATGCCCCAATGCAGCAAGGCTCCTCAGGGAAGTTCTTTATCAGAAGACAAGTTCTTGCAAACGGCAAATATGTTTTGGTTTGTAGCTTTATATGTAGCTAAGCAGATACTTCGAAATGAACTATGGGTAGTAAAAGCTAGAGATACTAATTTAAAAGAACTTCTTCTTCAGATGATAGAATGGCATGAAAAGACAGTAAATGGAGTTGAATATGATACATGGCATGCAGGTCGTTTCTTATGTGAGTGGACAAGTAAAGAAACTCAAGCAGAGCTGCAGAACTCATATGGACATTTTGACAGGCTTGACAGTTGGAAGGCGTTAATGTCTACAATCACTTTATTTAAACGCCTATCTCATGATATATGTGAAAAGATGAATTTTTCCTATCCCCATGATTTGGAGAATAGTGTATCTAATTGGATTGATCAAAACAGTAAGCTTATTAAATAGTATATTCCTATGTTCCCCAAGACTTCGGTTTTGGGGATTTTTGCGGTTATAGGGTTGTAATAATTCTCTAAGTCATCAGTTTCTGAGTATTTCTCGGAAACTTAGATGTATCTTAAAAATAAGCGTTTACAAATATACGTATATAAAATGCAATATAAGTATATTTGTAAAGGGTGATGAGAATGGATTATATAAAGAAATTAGAAGCTTTGATTAAGGAAAACAATGGAACGATAGTAACCTCCGATTTAGATAAATTTAATATTCCTAGGATATACTTAACAAAGTTAATGGATATGGGAAAATTAGAAAGAGTTAAAAGAGGTATCTATGTTGCAGTTGGTGAGATAGAGGATGAAATGTTTTATATGCAACCAAAGTACCCAAAGCTTGTATATTCACATGAAACAGCTTTATGAATTCATAAGTTTACTGAATAGAACCCCTTTTCAGTGTGCTGTTACTGTATCAGGCGGTTATAAAGTACCTAAAAATGATATTTTCTTATTTATCATAAGAGTAATGACTATTTTAATTATGAAATATGGGAGCAAAAAATAAGATAAAAATAGCAACATTATGAATCAATATAAAATTACAGAATATATATTATTATTTTTTCCATGACGAATTTACTGTTCTTAAGAATGAGTCTATTTTATCGGAATATAAGTCATTTTTAATGATGTTGTAATCTACTGCATTAACCACAATAGGATTGCCAGAAGTTATAAGTGATACTTTATCATCATTACTATAAAATGTAGTCTGCTGTATCTAGCCATAACGACCATTTGGAGTGGTTTTCTTCTCTATTTTTATATTTATCTAAGAACCTATAAATTCGCCTATTTTCTGTTTATTCTCTACAATGAAAGGCTTCATTCCTACTACGATTTGATCATAAAATACAATCTTGGTGATATCGGAAGATTTGAGTTTTGCAATTTCGGAAACTGAGAGCTCCTCATCGGTACATTTAGATCTGTCACTTGAGCATCCGTATACAGAAGAAGTAAGACTAAGATTAGCTTGAAGGAATTTTTATCCCGAAAATCAATTTGAGAAACATTCAATAAATGTATTAATTGAGAAAATAAAGGAGGTATATTGAAATTTTTGTAGAATATTCACATATATAATTCTATAAAGTTTGAATATATGGAGGAATATGATGAGTAACGATGAGTATAAGTCAAGTTTAATAATCGATGAAAGCTGTATGTATAAAGTGAAGGTTGAAGATATAGAAGATTTAGATACATCCTATTTCAAAGATGCATATATTACGGCTTTTAATGCCTTAAATGAAATAATAGGTGAGAATGAAAAGTTTAATGGAAATAAATATTCATTGAATTGTAATTTGGATTTTGAGCAAGTAAACAACAATATTATTTCTTTCGTTGGCGAAAGAGGCTCTGGAAAAACTTCAGCAATGAAAAGCTTTGTTAAGATGATAAGGAGTTTAACAACAGGAAGTGTAAATGATAAAACAAAAGAAATAATAAAAATAAGAATGGATAGAAACTTTTACATAACAGACTTAATTGATCCGTCTATGTTTAGTAAAAATGATTCTATTACAGAAATAATAGTTGCAGAATTATTTAAGACATTTAAGCTTAGTCTTAATGATAATATAGAAATGTCTGACAGGCAGCAATTACTTAAGTGTTTTGAAAAAGTATTTAATGATTTACGAGTTTTGAATAAAGAAAAGAGCAAAATTTTTGAGGACAATTTTGATAACATTGATATTTTGTTGAATCTTTCTTCAGCAATAGCACTCAGAAATAATTTATATGAACTTATAAACAAATTTTTGAAAATGAAGTCGTGCGATTTTGTAATAATACAGATAGATGATCTGGATATGAATATTTCTGCTGGAGCTAAAATGCTTGAGGATTTAAGAAAATATTTAAATCTTCCTAATGTAATAATAGTAATGGCAGCAAAATATCCACAGCTTTTTGAAGTGGTTAAGCAGGAAAATATTAATTATATGGATGCATTATATAAGTACACAAAAGATATTGAAGGAGAAAGAGAAGCTTTTACTGAGGAGATAAATAATAAGACTGAAAAGTATATGGAAAAGCTTATTCCTGTAAGTAGAAGAATATATTTGCCAGAGGTAATCATTAATAATACAAATATTAGTATAAGGCTGGATAATGATATTGATGATCAAACTGATAAGCCAAAAGATGAAGAAGAAGTTTCAGTAAGTATTAGAAGATTGCTTTATGAAAAGTTGAGAATAGTGATTGTTACAGATAAGGCAGCTGGAAGTATTATTCCTAAAAATTTAAGGAGTTTTATTCAGTTTGTTAAATTGTTGTATGATTTACAGGATGTTAGTGATTCGGCTGAAAAAAAATATAAGGCATATAATGAAATTATCAACAAAGCTGTAAAGCTGAATGAAGATGCTTTGTTGAGTAATATTGAGAAATTTAAAAATATAATTAGCGAAGGATATATTTTTAACACAGCAACTATTTCATTACATGATATTAGTAAACTATTATATTGTAAAATAGAGCAGCTGAATAGGCTAGTTCTTGAATATCTTAATGGTGAAATCATAAGGTCAGTTAGTAAATATGATAAAGAAATAGAGTGGTATGGTAAATATGTAGAATACGTTAATAAGAATAGGATATTCTTAAAACAGCAAAATATTTCTTACGGAGATGTAATTACTTGGCTAGCCATTTATGAGGGGCTTAATATTCAAGATAAAGAGAGAAATACAATAGAATTTGTAAAATTAATTTATAGTGTTAGATTATTAGAGGCATTATGGAAAGATGACTTTACTATTGACAAAATTAATGGACATGATTTCATTGGAAATTATTTTGAAATAAAGAATACAGTATATGCTAGAACTACAAAATCATTTAAAGAACAAGTTGAATTTATCAATAATAATGAGTTTAATATTAATCTTAATAAAGAAAGGTATGAAAAAATAGTACAATTATTTAATGAAACTGAAATTGATGTTATAGGACAAGTAAGAAAAATTAGAAAAACAGATGTTGATTTAGTTAATGTATCTTTAGAAAAACTAATAGACAAATATAATTCATATTATTTAGAAATATCGAAACAAAATAAGAGAATAGAAGAGGATGATATTTTAAATGAGTTCAATATCTTATTTAATCATATTTATTACTTTTATAATACTTTAGAACCTAGAGATAAGGAAAAATCTGATTTAAATAGATTTATGAAAGATGAAATTTATTATAATATTTATGTTAGGAAAAACAGTTATGTGTCAGCAAGAAAAAACTATTTTTTTAGAGCTTTTAATATTATAACCAGTCATTTATTTAGGGAAGATATGTATGAGAAGTTTCTTGAAAATATGGAGATTAGGGATAAGAGACTGAATGATAATAGCGATATAAGATTTGACTTTAAGAAATATTTATTAAATGTGGACTTTTTTATGAATATTTTGGATGATAGTATCAACTATTTTAATAAAAAGAGGCCTTATGAAAGTTATGATAGTAGATTAAATTATTGGCTGGATACAAACATACCTGATATATTGAACAATATAGAGGAAAAAGCTGCCCAATATGAAAGTTTAATAGGTGAGAAGAGAAATAATAAAATCCAAATAATGACAGACGATTTAAAAGAAATAATGGATGGGAGAGATAGAATAATACCATTTATTTTAGAAAATATAGTGTTTAATAATCCAGAACATGTTGGAATTTTAGGTAATACAAATGAAAAAATTGACATTAATAAAGAAAACATAATAGAGCTGTTACAATTTATAGATAAATTAAAAAATTACGTTATTCAAAAAGTTAATGAAGATATAAAAGGTACATCTATAAGTAATCAATTGCTTAAAGATCTTAATAAAATGAAAGATTTAGCTGGTGTTAATAGCCAATTTATAAAAAAATACTATAGCGATTTAGATGTGATTAGAAAAGATTTTAATAAAACTGTTAAAGATAGCAATGATAGAAAAGAACTTCTGAAAAATTTGCACAAAAACTGGATGAGTTGAAGATTAAGATAAGTAAGGAATAGTGATAAAATGGATACGCTAAATATTCCGCTAATAACTTTATTTAAAAGTCAAAATCCATATAAAATATTGGTGAATTATTTTGTTGAGAATAAGTTTGATAACTATAGCAAAATAAACAGTAGCGATTTCATGTATTATACAGGAGATTTATGCAAGAAAAATTCAAAAGAAGAAATAGAAAATATATATGAAGTTACTCTTGGAGAAATGAAAAAAAAGGTACAAGGGGTTGAGTTAGAGAAAAATGTTTTTAATCTTTTCATAAACTATACAGAGAATTTACTAATTGACCAAGGAAGCAATGTGCAATGTAAGTATAAAGATTTGTTAAAATGGAGAGTGACTACCCATAAGCTTGATCAAGATTTATTTATATCAGCATTTTTTGCATATAAAGATTTACTTATAGGTCGGGACAGGATAAGTTTTAATTGGGATACTACCATAAAAAGTAACAATGTGAGATTGCATAATCTTTTGAGCAAAGGTATGGCTGAAAATCATTTTCATCTAAAAGGTTCTGCACCTACATTTAATTTATCATGGGTATCATTGATGAACAATATCAAGAACAGAAATTTAGAGAGGTACGAAAAAGAAGAGTACAGGCTCTCGCATGAATACGATAAAAATTTCAATATACCGGATATGGTGGTTATAGCAGCATATATAAGAGAAATTTTGTTTAAGCATATAAATCATCTTTCTATAATAAAAGACATACTAGGTCTTGAAGAAATAATAAAAGGTTGTTCGAAAAATGAGAATTTGATGATTAAAACTAAGATTTCAGAGATTAAGAGTGAAGTTGATATTT
>JAEZDX010000447.1 GCA_023417975.1 Bacillota bacterium | reverse complement strand
CTTCATTTCTTATATACTGCCAAGCATTACACGAAGCACGTTAGGAATTTCTACATCTCTTCCACCGATACCGTAGCCTACTTTTTCGACTTTAATATTATCAGGCACACTGAACTCGTTGCAGATTTCAGAAATAATAGCCGCTCCCGTTGGCGTTGTAGCTTCGTGCATGACTTTTCCAAGGCTTATAGGAATATTCTTTATAATTTCCATAGTTGCAGGTGCAGGCACAGGAAATACTCCATGTGCACACTTAACAAAGCCGCCACCAAGTTCTACAGCTGAGGAATAAATTTTATCTACTTTTAAATAATCAATGCATATAGCGGCACCTACGATATCGATAATTGAATCTACGGCACCTACTTCATGAAAGTGCACATCTTCTGGAGTGCTGTTATGTATTTTCGCCTCAGCAGCTGCCACGCGGTTAAATATTCTCAGGCTCAGGGCTTTAACATTTTCACATAAAGCAGAATTACATATAAGTGCTTCAATATCAGACATATGTCTATGTTCATGTTGGACATGGTTATACTTCACGTTGAACTTTACTCCATGAATTCCCATCTTTTCACCCAAAATTGCCTTAATTTCATATTCATGTTGAAAATTTAATTTTTTTAATTCTGAAGAGAGATATTCAAAGGGTACGCCTATATGCAGTAATGCACCTATATTCATATCTCCGCTGATGCCTGCAAAACAATCATAATATAAAAACTTCATAAATTATCCCCTTTCATGCTGTCTATTATATATAATAAAGCAAATAGTGTGATAATAAAAGTATTATATAATAATTTGCACTGATTTCAGCAAATCTTAACATGGATAAAGTATTATAATTATATAAGAGGAGTGATTTATATGATTATTGCTACGGCAAGGATTGAATTTATAGCAGATTGGTGTCATTCATTAAAGGAAAAAAGAATGGTTGTAAAAAGTATTATAGATAAAGTGAAAAATAAATTCAATGTTTCTATAAGTGAGGTAGAAAATATGGATATACATAATTCCATAGTTATAGGAATTGCTGCTGTAACAAACAGCACGTCTCATGGAGACAGCATAATTCAGAATGTTATTAATTATATTGAGACTATTACAGATGCAGTTATTGTAGATATAAGTACTGAAATATTATAAATATAAAATAAATTAAAAAATAATACTTAAAGGAGAACTCATTGTTCTCCTATTATAAAAAGCTGATTTGCTGAATTTTTTCTGCGCTCTTAAAATTGAATTTTATATCTAAGCTGCTTTCCAATAGAGTGTTTTTCAAAGGAGTAATAGGTGAGCCGGATAACCAAGTATTTTCATATTCCTCAGGAATAATTAGAGGCATTCTGTAGTGGATATGACTCATTGACTCACAAGCCGGCACTGTCAATATGACAGCCGAAGTGTACTCTTTACCATTTTCGTCCTTAAAAACACCATATATCCCTGCTAAAGAAGTTATTTTCCTATGAACATTGTGTATCTCAATTTTTTCCTTGTTCTTTCCGGATTCCTTCCATTCATAGAAATAGCTGGCGGGGATTATACACCTTGAATGATTTATTAAGTTCTTAAACATAGGTTTTTCATCAGCTGTCTCAAATCTTACATTAATGATGCTTTTTCCGTTAAGCTTTATTCCCCAATATAAGCATTCCGTAACAAGTTTTCCAGATTTATTCAAAATAACAGGTATATAGCTTCCGGGAAACTTTTCTCCTTTTTGAAAGTCATTAATAAGATTCTCTTCTATTTTGAAGCTTTTAATTACTTCATCTATATCTATATCCAACATATACCTTCCGCACATAGGATCACCTCCATTTTTTATATTATAACACATAAGCAGGATGATATATAAATAAAGGCAAACTTGTTACTGCTTAAACTCCCACAGCTTTAGATAAATTTTCTATGAATTTATAATCTCCAAATCCACAAAATAATATATAGAATACAAAAAGTCTTTTACATTCTGCCTTTGCAAAAATCCATGAAGATAGGATATTTTACTTGTCACAATGTAAGACTTTTAATATGTTCTGTATAAATAAAATGAGGAGGTGTGATTATGACTGACAAGTTTAAACCAAGCAATAGCTGTGATGAAAAAAGAGAAGATGCAGAAAGAATAGAACAATTGTCAAATATAGCCGATAATTATACACGGACAGAACGGCACCTGGAACAGTACAGTGATATATCTAGGCCGGAAAACTTAGAACACGCAAAACAAATACAAGAAGCAAGGAAAGAAGAAATGAATAATTTAAAAAGCATCATAGCTTATAATAAGCATGAAAAACAAGATGGGGAAAAAAATCTTAGACGTAATTATGAATATACCGAAAACTACTTAAAGGATTATTCGGATGTAATGGACAAAAAAACTCTTGAAAGCACAAAACAAAAGCAGCAGCACAGAAAGGATCAGATTGACAGCTTAACAAAATAAATTGCAAAGGGTAAATTCCCTTTGCCTTATAATTTTGATATTTTGTAAATTGAATCACAAATATGACTTATATCATCTTCCGTATTAAAAAATCCGAAGCTAAACCTAACTGTTCCTTGAGGAAATGTTCCCACTGTCTTGTGAGCATGTGGAGAACAGTGAATACCCGATCTTGTCATTATGCCATATTCGGTATCCAGTATATATGCTGCCTCAGCAGTCTCCATATTGTTAAAGGTCAAAGAAAATACAGAGGTTCTGTGCTGTAAATCTCTAGGTCCGTGAACAGCTAAACCTTCCATATTTAATATTCTGTCTAAGAATAGTTTCCCTAGCTCCTGCTCATGTCCATATATCTCAGATATGCCAATTTTATTTATATATTTTAATGCTGCATTAAGCCCAAAAATACCCGGTAAGTTTAAAGTACCGCTTTCAAATTTATCAGGAAGTATTGAAGGCTGATATTCCTGTTCAGAAAAGCTTCCCGTTCCTCCCTCTTTAAACGGCTTTAGTTTATCTGCAAAGCTTTGCTTCAATACAACCCCTCCAACACCTTGAGGTCCCATGAGGCCTTTATGACCCGTAAAGGGTAGTGCACTTAGATTTAACTCATTAAAGTTTATAGGCAGCACTCCTGCACTTTGCGCAGAATCTATTACAAAATCCAAATTATGCTGCTTACATACTCGCCCTATTTCATATATATCTTGTATACTTCCCGTTACATTAGAAGCATGATTAATAATTACCAGTTTTGTATTTGGCCTTATGCTTTGAATAAATGCATTAACATCCAATATTCCTTCAGTGCTGCATTGAACTGCTGTATGCTCTATTCCTTCATTTATCATAGTATGTAAAGGCCTGATTACTGCATTATGCTCCATTGAAGTAGTTATTACGTGATCTCCAGGTTTCAGTGCTCCTTTAATGATGATATTGAGACTTTCCGTTATGCTGGAAGTAATAATCACATTGAGAGGCTCATTGAAGCTAAAAAACTGGCACAGCAGTTCCCTCGTTTCATATAAAATTCGTCCCGCAGAATAAGACTGTTCATAGTTTCCTCTCGATACATTTGTTCCTATATTGTTAATATACTGCAATAAGGCTTCTCCCACAACATTAGGCTTTGGAAAGCTTGTTGAGGAATTATCCACATAAACCTTTTTCATTTCAGTCACCTCAAAAATAATATTAGTTGAATTTAGAATTATATAGAGCGAAATTTTATACTTCAAACAGGAAGGGACATAAAATTTCGCTCTATTATAAAAACATAACTATGGATTTATAAATTTATATATTATCATAGAATCTGTCACCTTTTCTATCTGTGCAGCCATAATCAATAAGCACAGGTGTTTTGTTCAATATTCCCCATGAGCTTGCGGCTTCAATATCTTCGTATAGCATATAAAAGCGCTTGGTAAAGTCCATCAAATCGTTGAAAGCTTCAGGTTCAGGTCTTATTAATTTCAAATCGATTTTTTTGTTTTTTGTAATTTTTGAAATCGGTATGGCTCTAGGCATTATTATCATATCTGGTCTATGCCATATTATAGGACAAAGATATTTCTTAAATCTATTACCACAGTGTTTGTAAACATAAAGTTCTACTTTATTTTGATATAGCCCCTCTATGCCTTTTGCAACTTTTACAACCCACTGGTCGTTAATGCCATACACTATTCTGCTTATTCCTTCGCCAATATATTCATATCTTTGATGTATTTCATTTAAATTCATGCGATGAATTTTTCTGAAATACATGTCTATACTTTGCATATACGTTCACCATCCTACTCATCGATTGTATTTTAAATAAGCTATATAGTATAGCTTATTTACGGTTGAGAGGTTTTGATACTACGTATATATTGAGTAACTGCAATTAAATTGCAGTACGTGGTGAACTTATTGCAATAATCCATATTATGTGTTAATTTTACATTATAAAGCAGTATAAGTGAACAAATATTAATGATTTCCATTTAAATTGCTGTAAATTTTTAAAATGGAGTGATTAGATTGGATAAAAATATATTAATAGTTGAAGATGAAAAAAGAATGAGAATACTTATTGGCGATTACTTAAGGAAAGAAGGTTTTCAATTTCTTGAGGCGGCAAACGGCATAGAGGCACTTGATATATTTAAAAAGAATAAGGTTGATTTAGTAGTACTTGATATTATGATGCCCTTTCTGGATGGATGGGAAGTTTGTAAGCAAATTCGAAGGTCATCAAACATTCCAGTTATTATTTTAACTGCAAAATCTGAAGAGGATGACAAGTTACTCGGGTACGAGCTAGGTGCTGATGATTATATAACAAAGCCTTTTAGTCCAAAGATATTGGTGGCAAAAATTAAAGTGCTGCTGAAAAGAACAGATACTTCAATAAAGTTAAATAGTTCAGTATTGGATTTCCAAGGCTTAGTTATTGATGAACTTTCCCATGAAGTTAAGGTTTTTGACGAAGAGATCATGCTTTCACCTAAGGAATATGAATTATTGCTTTATTTGGTAAAGAACAGTGGCATTGCTTTGACCAGAACACAAATTCTCGATAATGTATGGGGAATGGATTATTATGGTGATACAAGAACTGTAGATACAAACATAAAAAGATTGAGAGAAAAGCTTGGTGATAAAGCAAATCTTATCACTACTATAAGAGGAAGCGGTTATAGGTTCGAGGTGAAAAGATGAAAAAAAGCATCTGGAAAAAGCTTTTTGTAATTACATCCATATTTTTAATAATATTTATAACTATAACAATCTTATTTCAAACTGTATTCTTCTCATATTTTTATAAAATGAGGAAAATACGTACTTTGGAGAAGAATGTGGAGCAATTCAGAGGCTTATATTCAAGTAAATACATAAGCAATTCCAGTTTATCTACTATGATGCGGCAGTTTGAGGAAACTAACAATGCCAAAATAGCTATTTTAAATGAAAACGGAGTTGCAAAAACACTTGATGATACAAAGCTCGATGCGGACTCAAGTAAGAGTAGTACAATATCCAGAATACTATGGGAATGTTTATCCTCTCCTTCAAAATTGAAATCAGTGCTTAATATTAATAAAACTACAGTTACCACTTATAACAATCCGGATTTTGATATTGAGAATATTATTTGTTATTCTCCGTTTGCATCCGATGATGGTAAGAATATCATTCTTGCAGTATCTTCTCTTCAACCCATTGAGGAAGCCTCTGACACTATACAGGAGTTCTATATTTACGTATTTGGCGGTGCCCTTTTTATCATAGTTATGCTTTCATTAGTATACTCAAATATGATTTCTAAACCACTGATTAAATTAAACAAGACAGCTTTAAAAATTGCAGAAATGGATTTTTCCGCACGCTGTGATGTTAACAGCGATGATGAAATCGGAAGTTTGGCTAATACTTTAAACTTTTTAAGTCAAAAGCTTAACAGAGCTCTTGGTGAGTTAAAAGAAAGAAATCTTCAACTGGAACGTGATATTGAAAAAGAAAGACAATTGGACGGAATGAGAAAGGATTTTGTAGCAGGAGTTTCTCATGAACTAAAGACTCCTATCTCAATAATATCCGGTTATGCAGAAGGCTTAAAAGACAATATAGCAGATGAAGATTCTAAGGATTTTTATTTGGAGGTAATAATGGATGAAGCTGCCAAGATGAGTAATTTAGTATCGGATATGCTTGATTTATCTCAATTGGAGAGCGGCTCCTTCAAATTAAATAGCGGAGTTTTTCAATTAGATGAACTTTTATATAAATGCATAAGTAAGCATAAACAGTTCATGAATGAGAAAAACATCAAATTGGTTTATGAGTGGCCTGAAAATATTTTTGTATCAGGTGACATAGTAAGAATCGAACAGGTGGTAACCAATTTTCTTACAAATGCTATTCGCCATACACACGATGATGGAACAATACAGGTTTCTGTAACTTATGAAAAAGAACGTTACGTAATCAGTATAGAAAATGAAGGTGACCCTATAGCCGAAAAGGAATTAGCCAATATATGGGATAAGTTTTATAAAATTGATAAATCGCGAAACAGAAATGAAGGAGGAACAGGGTTGGGTTTATCAATAGTAAAGAACATTTTGATTAAACATAACAGCACCTTTGGTGTTAGAAACACAGATAAGGGAGTAAAGTTTTTCTTTACTTTACAAAAGTCATGTTAATGAAGCAGCCTATGGAAATTGAAATATTCCATAGGCTGCTTTTAAAATGCTTTTTTTTAACCATTAACAAATTCAATTATGTACCTAAGTGCTAAAGAAAACCGCCGTCCACAATGAGAGTTTGCCCAGTAATATATTTGCTATCATTGCTGCATAAAAAAGCCACTGTATTTCCTATATCTGAGGGCTCACCGAAGATTCCCAAAGGAATGTCCGATGTTAACTCGTTTTTTTCTTCAATGCTAAGCCAATTGTTCATTTTCGTATTAATTACTCCTGGGGCAACCGCATTTACTCTTATATTGGATGGACCCATTTCCTTAGCTATGGCTTTTGTAAAGGATAATACAGCTCCTTTTGTAGCTGAATATATGCTTTCACAGGACGAGCCGTTAACTCCCCATATGGAGGAGATGTTTACAATGGCTCCGCCTCCTGCCTTTAACATATAGCTAAGAACACAGTGAGTCATATTAAAAACTCCGTTTAAATTTGTGGACACAACCCTATTTCTTTCTTCCTCGGTTGAATCAATGAATAAGCCAACTGAAGATATACCGGCATTATTTACTAAAATATCAATACGTCCAAAATGTTTGTATATAGCTTCAACTGCTTCTAAACAACTTTCATATTCACTTACATCAAAGCACTTTGTTATAGAGTATCCGCCTTCAGCATTAATTTGTCTTAAAGTTTCAGCGGCTCCCTCTTCATCCTTAGAATAGGTTATTGCAATACTGGCACCTTGTCTTGATAAGGTAAGTGCAATTGCTCTTCCTATACCTCTGGAAGCACCTGTTACTATAGCTACCTTCCCGCTTAAATTCATTTCTTTATTCTCCTTAAAAATAGTATAACTTACAGCAACATTATACTACAAAAAAGCCGGCTAAGCCGACTTTTTTATTTATAGGAATTTAATATATCTTGCCTATATCTTTTCTGTAATATATTCCTTCAAAGGTTACCTTTTCCATATCCCTATAGGCATTTGCTATAGCTTCTTCCAAGGTTTTGCCCGTAGAAGTAACAGCTAAGACTCTTCCACCAGAGGTATATAGGCTGCCATCCTTTTCCGTTGCACCAGCAGCAAATACTTTACTGCTTTTAATATCTCCAATATCTATTGAAAGACCTTTTTTATAGCTTCCAGGATATCCTCCAGAAGCTGCAATTACGCAGCAGCTGCATTGGTTTTTCCAACCTATGATATAGTTTGATAAATCCTTATTTATTGCTGTCTCTATAAGCTCGAAGAGATCACTGCTCATTAAAGATAGTACCGCTTGTGTTTCAGGATCTCCTAGTCGTACATTATATTCCAGAAGGTATACACCTTTTTTAGTAATCATTATACCGAAAAAGATTATTCCAATGTAATCGAGCTTTTCTTTTTTAATTCCTTCCAAGGTTGGTGACATAATGTTTTCTTCAAATTCCTTCATTACATCATCTGTACAATATGGATTAGGAGAGATTGCACCCATACCGCCTGTGTTTGGTCCTTGGTTATTATCATAAATCTGCTTATGATCTTTTGATGTCAAAAAAGGAATTATCACATTACCGTCTGTAATAGACAATATTGAAGCTTCTACTCCGTCGAGATATTCCTCTATAACAACTCTCTTTCCTGAGCCTGAAAAAATATCCTTTAACATAAAGTCCTCAAGTACCGTTGAAGCCTCTTCAATGGTATTACATATAGCAACCCCTTTTCCTGCTGCAAGACCGTCAGCTTTAATTACTACAGGGTAACTGCATAGGGAAATGTGCTTTTTTGCACAATCCAAGTCATAAAAAACTTCATATTCTGCAGTTTTTACACCATACTTTTTCATAAAATCTTTGGAATAGATTTTGCTACCTTCAAGTTGAGCCGCCTCTTGAGAAGGTCCGAATACTCTAAGGCCGGAAGATTTAAAGGCATCTACTACCCCTTTCGTAAGCGGTTCCTCAGGGCCTACAATTGTGAGATATATCTTTTTTTCAATAGCAAATTCTTTTAGTTCATCTATTGTATGTAAATCAACATTTACACATTTATTTTCAAAGTGTGTTCCTCCATTTCCGGGAGCACAATATATTGTATCTACTGAATCACTTTGAGCAACCTTCCAGGCGATGGCATGTTCTCTGCCTCCAGAGCCTATAATTAAAAT
>JAEZDX010000413.1 GCA_023417975.1 Bacillota bacterium | reverse complement strand
GGACTTGAGCCTGCAATTAAACAGCACTACGACACGGGAGAAGTATTGATGCTGGCATATATGAACGAAGAGTCCTTTAAGCTTACTTTACGTGATAGAAAAACTTGGTTCTGGAGTCGTTCAAGGCAAAGATTGTGGAATAAGGGTGAAAGTTCGGGGGCCTTCCATATAGTTAAAAGCGTTAAGGTTGACTGCGTTGGGGATACGCTGCTTATAGCTGTGGAACAAATTGGCCCTGCCTGTCACACTGGCAGCAGAAGCTGTTTCTTTACAGAAATATTATGAGAGAAAAGAGGATTTAGTAGTGGATTTGAAGGTTATTCAAGAACTATATAATACTATTCGGGAAAGAAAACTTAATCCCATGGAAGGAGCCTATACCAGTTATCTTTTTGAAAAAGGACTGGACAAGATACTAAAAAAAGTAGGGGAAGAATGCACAGAAGTTATAATTGCAGCTAAAAACGAAAACAAGGATGATACTATAGCTGAAGTGTGTGATTTGTTTTATCACATAATGGTACTTATGACGGAAAAGAATATTACACTTGATGAAGTATTGTATGAGCTTGAAAGAAGAAGAATGAAGATAGGCAATAAGAAGCCTGAAAGATGTGAAATAACAAAGCTATAAATAAATAATGTGTAAAGGGATTGTGCTTTTTTCCAGGTACAATCCTTTTATTGATTTAAATATGATTTTACATTTAAAAATTTGTTACACTACTGACACTTAATTGTCACAAAAGGATTTTAATATAAATACATAAGATAAACAAAAATAGTTTCGAGGGAGGTAACAAATATGGAATTCAATAATAATAATACAAATAATAATAATGATAACATAAATGAAAATATCAATAACAATAGCAATAATGCTATAGCAGGAGAAAACTTTTATATGTTCAACGGTACACAAGGAGGAGCACAAAATAACGGAAATCAAGCAAATCCTATTGATGTTAATTATATACCGGCTGCTCAGCACAAAAACAAAAAAAGAGGCGGATTTAGAAGAGTATTATCCTATGTATTGGTTGGAGTAATATGTGCAGCTATAGGTGGTGGAGCAGCGTTAGGTTCAACACTTTATGTACTACCTCAAGCAAGCTTCTTTGAAAATACACCACTTTATAAAAGTATAGCTCAAAATAGTACTACTAACGGAACACCATATGATTTTCATCCAACAAGCGTAGCAACTCAAGAGGGAGCATTGACAGTTTCAGATATAGCTAAGAAGGTTGGACCTGCAGTAGTCGGAGTTTCCACAAAGAGCATAGCAGGAACCGATTTCTTCGGAAGATCTCAAGTTGCAGAGGGAATGGGCTCTGGAATGATATTAAATGAAGACGGATATGTGCTTACAAATAACCATGTTATTGAGGGTGCTCAATCGGTTAAGGTTATATTCAATAACGGAAAAGAGGTTAATGCAAAGGTAGTTAATTCCGATCCGTCACATGATGTAGCAGTAGTAAAAATAACTGATGATGTCAAAATGCCTGGTATAGCTGAACTTGGCACTTCATCCACGCTGCAAATTGGAGAATCTGTCGTAGCTATCGGTAACCCTCTAGGAAAAGAATTCTTAGGTTCGGTAACAAGCGGTATAGTTAGTGCAGTTAATAGAAATTTGGGAGAAAAGGATATACCATATATACAAACTGATGCAGCTATAAACAATGGTAACAGCGGAGGACCTTTATTAAATTCAAAGGGTCAGGTTATCGGAATAAATACTGCTAAGATTGATACTACGGGAACAAACAATGTTGATGGTATGGGATTTGCAATACCCATCGATTTGATTAAAGATGAAATACCTAACCTTTCAAGACCGGTGCTTACAATAGGAATATCAGGGGGAGATTTGAATGATGCAGCGGCAAAGGAGCATGGGTTAGTTGTTGGAGTGTATGTAGACCAAGTAATGGAAGCTAGTGCTGCTGAAAAGGCAGGAATACATTCCGGCGATGTAATAGTTAAATTTGATGGCAAGACTGTAAAAACTATAGATGAGTTAAATAGCCTAAAGAGCACTCATAAGGCTGGAGATACTGTAACAATACAGATCTACAGAGATGGAAAATATAAGGACCTTCAGTTAAAATTTAGTGAATAGACCACTTTCGTAAAATAATATATAAATAAGTTTAAACAGTAAAAGACACTTTCAATGTGTCTTTTACTGTTTTCTAATACTATAAACTAAACTATAGTTTCCCATGTAGAATAAAGCTGCTCAATTTCATTTTCAAGTTCGCTTATTTGAAAGTTAATGTTTTTGCTTTTTTCAGCATTTGAATATACTTCTTCCAAACAAAGCTCGCCTTGAAGCTCCGACAAAAGCTGTTCTTTATCTGCAATGAGATTTTCTATGTTTTTAACCTTTTGAAGTTGTTCTTTTTGAGCTTTTTCAAGGTCTCTCTTCTTTTTACGTTCTTCTTGTAATTTTGTCTTAGTTATGCCTCCGTCAGTCTGTTCCAATTCGCCGAAACTTTTAGGGTTTTTCTTTTTTTCTACGAAATAACTGTAGTTTCCTAGATACTCTATTATACCTTCCTCATTAAGCTCATATATTTTATTTACTACCTTGTTCAGAAAGTATCTGTCATGGGAAATTACAAGCATGGTTCCGTCATATTCAATAAGTGCATCCTCCAAGGCTTCTCTCGACATAATGTCCAAATGGTTAGTGGGTTCGTCAAGCAACAGAAAGTTGTTTTTTGAAAGCATTAATTTCAAAAGGTTTATTCTGCACTTTTCACCGCCGCTTAAGGTAGATATAATTTTAAATACATCATCTCCTGTAAAAAGGAAAGAAGCAAGTACATTTCTCAATTCCTTTGTAGACATATTGGGAAAGGCGTCCCAAACCTCATCAAGCACGGATTTGCTTTCATCCAAGTCGGATTGTTCCTGGTCATAGTATCCGGGTAGAACATTCTTCCCAAGATATACAAAGCCCGAATCACTTTTGGCTTTATCCAGTATTATTTTGAAGAGAGTAGTTTTGCCTCTTCCATTATCACCGATAAGAGCTGTCTTGTCACCACGTTTCATATCAAAAAATACATTTGAAAACAACTTCTTGTCTCCATAAGCTTTTGAAAGCTTCTCAACATGAATTACGTCATTTCCGCTTTTAACCATAGCTTCATAAGATATTCTTGCTCCTTTTTCATCCTTTACAGGAGCATCTATACGTTCTACCTTAGCTAGTGCCTTTTCGCGGCTTTCAGCGGCTCTTATGCTTTTTTCACGGTTAAAGGAACGATATCTTTCTATTATTTCTTCCTGCCTTTTTATTTCAGACTGCTGAAGTTTATATGCCTTCAACTGAACCTCATAGTCTTTCTTTTTTAACTCCAAAAAATTGGTGTAGCTGGCATTATAGTACTTCATTTCTCCGCTCAAAAGCTCAAGAGTAGAAGAAGTTACAGAATCAAGAAAATATCTGTCGTGAGAAATAACTACGAGAGTGCCTTTATACCCCTTAAGATATTCTTCAAGCCATTCTATAGCACTTAGATCAAGATGGTTTGTAGGCTCATCAAGAAGTATTATGTCAGGCTTGGAAAGTAGAAGTTTGCATAGTGCAACTCTTGTTTTCTGACCCCCACTTAATATATTTATGGCTTTATTAAAATCAGCAGTGGAAAAACCAAGGCCAGTTATTACACGATGTGCTTCTCCCTTGTAGGTGTAACCACCACGTTTTTCGAACAAATCGCTATAAGTAGAATAATCTTTAATTATTCTATTATGATAATCTTCTTTTGAAGGATCGTATGGTTCCTTCATTTTTTCTTCCAGTTCAGCAATCTTATTTTCCAAGCTTATTAAATCGTCAAAAACCTTAAGTACTTCCGAATAAAGTTCATTGCTGCTCTCTAAGGAGAGGTGCTGCGAAAGATAACCAACGGTTTTGTTTTTGTCGATATAGACATCGCCGCTGTCTTGACGTATTTCTCCGGTTAAAATTTTAAACAATGTAGACTTGCCGGCACCGTTGGCACCTATAAGTCCAACCTTTTCACCTTCATTTATATTAAAGCTTATATCCTCTAATATAACATCAATGCCGTAACTTTTATGAACATTTTTACAGCCAATAATTATCATCTCAATATCATTCCTTTTAGATAGTTT
>JAEZDX010000393.1 GCA_023417975.1 Bacillota bacterium | reverse complement strand
ATCCCAGATAATACCTTGAATCGCCTATTATGAGTTTTAGCACTCCCGCGAGCCTTTTTCTCTTTAAATATCATATTTTCGTATTCATCTATATCCTCATCTGAAATGTCACTGATTATATTAGATGTCTTTTGCAATTGCTTTTCTACTTTTTTTACAAATAATTTATCACGCTTTACTTTGCTTTCTTCATTATCATAAAAATAACTTTCGGAGTGATTTCGTTTATATGATTCAAACTGTCTTTTTTCTATACTATATTTTTCTGACACAAACTCACCCCACCTAATGTTAATAATCTTAAGTTCACACTTTTCTACTAATTTAACTTACAAAATAATTATAGTTGCAGATTAAAACTAATACAAATGAAAGAATAATTATAAATGTTTTCTCCAATATATAAAATTCACTAACTTGCTTATTTCTACTAGCATAGCATATCAGCTAAGTTACTCCCAATAAATTTCCATACTGCTTTAAATTATCTATATTTTAATAGTAAACAAAAATAAGGAAGAGGAACTCCCATCATCCGAGAATTCTTCTTCCTTATTAGTTAGACTTTCCATTTTTGTGGCAACATCTACTTGCTAATCTATTTTGTAATCCTCCAACAAATACCACTATATTTATACTACATAATTATGGTAGTATCCCCAAGTGTAATTTGTTAACCATAGAAGGATGCTACGGGGGTTTTGGTAATACCTCTAAGAGAGTAACAACCCAAATATATTTTTTTGCACAAAATACGATTACATTTAGACCTAATTAAATTCGCTGTGAAATTTTGATTAAATGATATCATCCTATAAATAATTTATCAATACTACCATTAGGTTTATTAACAAAGTTCTTATCATATTTTCTTTCTAAATAGAAAATTAATATTTTGATAGAAAATCTGACTTGCTTTCCAGTTTAAAAACTCTTTAGGAATTTCTATACTATTTATCTCATCAATACTATGACCTTGGTTTATAAAGTCTTCTGTAATATCCATGACCTTTTCAATATATTTTATAACTTTATCAAGTTCCATAACTTGTCCAACATTGCCATGACCGGGTACTATTATATCTATATCCATCTGCCTAACCTTTTTCAGAACTTGTGCCCACTTTTCCGGATTTCCATGCTCAAACATCGGGTGATTATTGACAGATCCAACATCAGCCATAAATGCTATTTTTTCTAATGGCAAATATACTATTGAATCATCTTCCGTATGTGAAGTCCCCAAAGCTAGTATTTCAATATGTCTCTTAGTACCATATATCACAAGCCTAGAGTCAAAGGTAACCGTGGGAGGACATAACTGTAAAGTTTCTAATGACTTTCCTATCTCTGTTAAAAAAGATATATCCATTTCTAAACGGTCCTTAGCACTTTTTTCCTCCTCAGTCTTTAGCTTTTCCTTCATGGATTTTAAATCTTCGTATAGCTTAGGTAAAAAGGTCTTTTGATTTTTGATACGTTCTAACTGTAATTTATTTATTAATTGTGCTGTAGTTCCCGAAGCTATAATATCAGCATCCTTAAAAACTTGATTACCTCTGACATGGTCTCCATGCCAATGACTGTTTATAACATATCTAATCTTATTGCCTGTTAACTCTTCAGACGCCTGTTTTAAATCTTCAGCCGCCTGTTGAATATTAAATGTATCAAATATAACAGTAAAATTGCCCATATCAATAATACCAGCATTCCCCATAGCTCCTAAGCCTTCCACAGCAATTGCAGCATAGATACCTTGTCCAACTTCCTGTAGACTGAAATATTCCGAGTATTTTTTAATAATATTTCCATCATTCAAAAATATCACCTACATATAAGTTATTTTCGATGATTATATCACCACTTAATCATTTTGTCTATTTATTGTATACAAAAGAAAATTAATGATAATCAAATTCTCATCTTTCAGCATCATGCATTCTTTTCAATTCTCATGAATAATTTCATGGGAGATTTTTCATACTGGCAACTATTATTATAAACATACATGTTATATAATGAATCATGTTAGGAGTTTTATCCTGACACGATTATTTTAACAATGGAGGGGTATCATGAAATACTATGTAGATGCAAATGCCGTGAAAGACGGAAACGGTTCCATTGAGAGACCATTCCGACGAATTAACGAAGCCGCGAAGCTGGCACTTCCCGGTGATGAAGTACTGGTAGCACCTGGAGTTTACCGTGAATATGTAGATCCAGTTCATGCCGGTACTGAAGCTGGACGAATCACTTATTCCAGTACTACACCTCTTGGTGCTGTGATCACAGGCGCGGAACAGATAAAAAGCTGGAAGCATTACAAAGAGAATGTATGGGTATGCCGTATCGCAAATAGTGTTTTCGGTGAATACAATCCTTATACAACTTTAGTGTATGGAGACTGGTATTTTGCCACACCTAATAAACATACCGGCTGCGTTTATTTAAATGACAAGGCAATGTATGAAGCCATAACTTTAGAAGAGTGTATCAAAGGCGATATTTATGAATGCAGTTGGGTACCGGAAGAATCCGTTTACAAGTGGTATATCGAACAGGATACAGCTGCTGATGAAACCATCATTTATGCCAATTTCCAAGGTCAAAATCCAAATGAGGAAAATGTGGAGATTAATGTACGCCGCAGATGTTTTATGCCTTCTGTAACCGGCATCGGCTATCATACCGTCAGCGGCTTTAAAATTGATAAAGCTGCCACCACCTGGGCACCGCCTGCAGCTTTTCAGGATGGCATGATCGGTCCTCACTGGAGCAAAGGCTGGATTATTGAGGATTGTGAGATTTCAAACAGCAAATGTGCCGGCATTTCTCTTGGCAAATATCTTGATCCTGACAACGATCATTACTTTACATATAAATACGTTAAGAGTCCTACCCAGATGGAACGAGATGCGGTATGCCGCGGTCAGTATCACGGATGGATGAAAGAAAAAGTCGGCAGTCACATAGTTCGCCGCTGTAACATTCACCACTGTGAACAAGGCGGAATTATTGGCCGTATGGGCGGTGTATTTAGTACCATTGAAGATAACCATATTCACCATATTAATAATATGATGGAACTTGGCGGGGCAGAAATTGCCGGTATTAAAATGCATGCAGCCATTGATGTACTCATGCGCCGCAACCATATCCACCATTGTACAATGGGAATCTGGTGTGACTGGGAAGCACAGGGCACACGTATTACTCAGAACC
>JAEZDX010000392.1 GCA_023417975.1 Bacillota bacterium | reverse complement strand
CATTATGAGAATGTATGAAATTATTAGGGACGAAGAGAATTCTGCCCTTGATAAAAGAAGATCAGAAGTAGAAAAAAAGCTTCCCCAAGTAATGGAGCTTGAAAGGAATATCGGCAAACTTTGCGTGGAGCTTTCCATAAGTTCTTTCAAGGTTGTTGATAACAGAGAGCAATTTTTAAAAAAGTTGAAAGATAAAATTACTGATCTGAGAATGAAAAAGACCGAGTTGCTTGTTTCTGCCGGTTATTCTCAGGATTATCTTTCTCTGCATTACAGATGCAGCAAATGTAAGGATACCGGTTATCTCGGTTCTAAAAAGTGCTCCTGTTACAAGGTGAAGCTTGTAAATCTATATTATAAGGATTCAGAACTTGGAGATATGCTTAAGCAGAACAATTTTGATCATTTCACATTAGAATACTATTCTGCAAGACGATTAGGCGACGAACCGAAAAGTCCGAGAAAGAATATGGAAGACATACTATCTCGCACTATGGCTTATATGAAAAACTTTTCAGAAGTAAATGACAACTTTCTATTCTACGGAAATTCGGGCACCGGAAAAACCTTTTTATCTCACTGTATTGCCCGCGAGCTGCTTTATAAAGGCTGTTTCGGTGTTTACAGGACCTCTGAGGAATTAATTCAAAATCTAAGGAAAATAAGATTCGAAAATGACAGTACCTTGGAAGAGCTGCTCATCGATTGTGATCTGCTTATAATAGACGATTTGGGTACTGAGCAGATAAATGAATTTTCAAAAACAGAGCTTTTTAACATATTAAATAAGAAGCTTCTTAAACGGAAGAAGATGCTTATATCCACTAATTACGCTCTAAAGGAATTAGTAGCTATATATTCGGAAAGAATTACTTCGAGACTACTTGGCAACTTTAACCTATGCAAATTTATCGGCGAAGACATAAGAGTTAATAAGAATTTAGATTCAATAAAGTAAGAGACCGCTTGAGCGGTCTCTTACTTTATGCTTACTGTCCTTCAATAACCTCCGGACGATAATATTGATATTGATCTGCTTCAGAGCTTATTACACTATCAAGCTTCCATGCATATCCATCCGAGCTCCCGGATACTAAAAATATGGCTACTATTGAAGCAGTTTTTGCTTTTTTCCCATCCTGGTAACTTATATCTCCATAAACATACCTAGTATTTTGAGCATTCTTTCTCGATAAGCTTTTGTTAATCTTCAGTGTCTTAGCCTCATCTGCAGTAATAGTATGACTTTCAGACCACCACAAAAATTGACTTCCCATCTTCATTTCTGCCCCAACCAGCATTGCCGCAACATTATCTCTTGATATGTCGGAGACAGTAACAGACTCAACCTTGGACTTTGAAGCACTTCCGAATACTAAAGCCTTAAACGATACATTAAGAGAATAATTGGTAGTTAAAGTAGAATTGATTATACCTGCTGAATTTTCTCTCTTTACGGTTACATTAAGCACTTTCTTGTCTTGGTCATAGTTCTTATCCGTAATCTTCATGGATTTTGTAAATTTATCATTTACCGCAAATTCTTTGCCTCCAAATACCGTAGAGTATGCTACATTTTCCTGTAATGGCTTCTTTTTAATTTGGGAAAGGATAGTATCCTCAGACATGGATGGAGATATAACAGCTTTAAAATCTTCGTCGCTGTTTATAGCCACACTGTCTAGCTTCCAGTTTTCATTTTCAAAAATCAAGCTTGCTTTTATGTTTCCTGTGGAGGCCATTATACCGTTATCTATTGAAATCTCAGCCAAAAGCTCCTCTTTACCTTGGTCAAAATTCGGAGTTCTTTGTGCTATTTTCAAAGTCTTTATGCTTCCATCACTTAACTGCAGGTTTTCTCCGCCAATACTAACAGTTTGCTTTTTAAGCTCCTCAGTAACCTTTGCGTCTTCCATGCCAATCACAGGTTTTACTGCTATATCATTTTTTAATTCTATCTTGTCATTTAGCTTACGTTGATTTTTTCCTTCTATTTTATAGGTTAACCTAAAGGTTCCTTTAACTTCTATACTTTTATTATTAAGTGTCATTTTAACATCCAGATATTGTACTTGCTTATCCTTATCGGAATTATTTCCTATTATCACAGCCTCCTGAACATCTCCTTTTTTCACCTGGAAGCTGCTTCCCTTTGGAAGAACTATAACCTTGCCTACTATATCCTCCTTTATCGCAGTCTCATCTATAGCTTTAACCGATAAAAGATTCACCGTAAGAAAGCCTGCTACTCCCAATACAATAAGAGCAGTAAATCCAATTATAACTTTTTTGTTAGTGAAAATTCTTGTAAATGCAGATAAAAATCCTAAGAACATATTATTCTTTTTATGTTTTTTATTCATTTCATTATAACTGCTTACAATTTCATCTGTTATTAGCGGCATCTCTAATGTATCGTGAGCCTTCTTTTTCGCCGCTTCATTGCCGTCCTCACTACTTCCCCTTAATTGCTGTTGCACCTCAAAAGCCTCCGCTGCTTTTTCTCTTTCGCTCTCTTTATAATCATCTCCATATGGAGCATAATCTTCAGCATCCGATGGCACAAATTGCACATTTAGCTTACTGCCGCAATATGGACAAAACTTTAGCCCTTCAACATATTTAAATTCATTGTTACAAATATTGCAATCCATGTACGAACCTCCAATTAAAGCGTTATAAACCATAAACTCATCTATTACTATTATAGTATCAAAGACAGATTTCAACAACATTTGATTATTCTCTTATAATATTATTTTACCCTGACATAAATATACATATAGCATATACGGTGATAAAATGTTTACTTTCTATATATATTCAAAAAATAAAAAAGCTTCGAATCATATTCGAAGCTTTTATGGAGCTGGCAATCGGAATTGAACCAACAACCTGCTGATTACAAGTCAGCTGCTCTGCCAATTGAGCTATGCCAGCATATGGCGACCCAGAAGGGACTCGAACCCTCGACCTCCGGCGTGACAGGCCGGCACTCTAACCAACTGAGCCACTGGGCCATATTAAGATTGTGGTGGGCACAACAGGGATCGAACCTGTGACCCTCTGCTTGTAAGGCAGATGCTCTCCCAGCTGAGCTATGCGCCCACAATGGTGACTCCTAGGGGAATCGAACCCCTGTTACCACCGTGAAAGGGTGGTGTCTTAACCGCTTGACCAAGGGGCCTTATGTATTCTTTCAAGTCATATCTGGCGACCTGACATAGTCTATAATACAAAATATTCGTTAAAGTGTCAACACCTTTTTTTCAGATTCCCAAATATATTTCCCCATATTACCTCTAAAATCCTTATATATCAACACTTTAAGAAAATTTCCAGGTTTTTAATTAATTATACAACTTTTTGTTTACAAGCCTGTATATATT
>JAEZDX010000323.1 GCA_023417975.1 Bacillota bacterium | reverse complement strand
AATATATACTGCAGAGCAACAGATTACTCCAGAAGGTATTACAAACAAGTTTGTAAATAGCTTAGATGATGGTAAATCTGTAGAAAGTGGCGTTATTAAACTTAATAAAACAGGGATAGAAGTATCTCATAGCAATGTTGGCACAAAAACGGTTATGAATGCGGATGGGTTTAGAATCCTTAATCCTAGTGGTGAATCTATTGGATCATTAGCAGAGCAAAGCGGACTATCCATATTGAATGCCAATAGAATTTTTGCTAACAATATCGACACTGTCGATGTTACACCAAGATCATATTATGTAAAAGGAACCACCGGCAACGATAATAATAATGGAACATCATCATCTCCGTTTAGAACAGTAAAAAAAGCATTGGATGTCTTGGCAGCAAACGGCAAGATAAGGGCAGCCGGTGCAGATATTAATCTATATATTTACGAGACTATATCCGAGAACATACTTATAAGAAACTTTATTGGAGGGAAGATGCTTATATTCCTTGATAGGAACTGCATCATTAATGGTCAAATTGATATAGAATACTGTTCCTCATTTATTGACATATCCGGTGGTAGAACCGGTATATCCGATAGTGGAGGAGCACTGATTAGGAATCAGCAAAAAGACAGCACATGTATAGATATACTTGGCTGCAGCTTCGTATATATACGGGATTTAAGAATTTCCAATAATGGTGGGTATGGAGTAGTGTTTAATGCTTCCAGAGGATTTATATCGGGATGTGATTTAAATTATTGCAATTCCAGTCCGTGGGCCAGTTGTGTTAGAGTAGGTTATGCAGGTCAAGCAGGTATAGGAAGCTGCTGTGGTTCCAATAATTATCTATTAGGTACTGCATCTAACGGTGCTACGCTGATTTGCGGAGAGCAATATAATGGAACAGTTACTACTGTGCCATATCCGGGAAACTTCTGGGCAGATGCGGGGGCTAATGTAGTATTATATGGTACAAGAACTAACACAAATAGCTCATATACCTACACTCCGCCGGCAACACAAATTTATACTAAGACATGGGGAGCAACTTCCACCAAGTCTTGGAGAGACAGCTATGGGTGGAGAAGTGATAATAATTACGTATATCAAGGCAGTTATGGATATGGTAATCATAAGGGATTCATTTGCTTTGACTCCGGAAATATTAGAAGTAATCTCAGTGGAGCTACAATTTATGATGTACAGCTGCATTTGAGAAGGCAAAGCGCAGGTGGTAATTCTGCCAGTCAAAATGTTCATTTATGGGGACATAGCTACACCTCATTAGGTGGAGGATATGGTCTAATTAATGACTATGGAATAATAGGAAGCTGGTCTTGGGGTGAAGATAAGTGGGTATCTTTACCGATAAATGTAGCTAGAGATTTACAATTAGGTACTATTCAGGGGCTTGCCATCTTTGAGAATAATGGAAGTCCGTATGTTATATGTGACGGATTTGCGGAGCTTTGGATAAAATATGAGAAATAAGGAGTGATAATATGCTAAATGAAATTGATAACAGTGCAATTCAGCTTCAAAAAGACGTATCAAGCAGCGATCATGATGGCAATGAAATAATTGTATTAAGAATGCTTTGTACTATTAATAAAGGTAAAAGTATTAATTTCATATATGATATAGTAAATACCGTAGTTTATGAAGCAAATATAAAAGAAATAAAAGAAGAAGTTGAAGAATTCAAAAGCTATTGTGAAGAACTAGCCAAACAAAATAAGCTAGAACTATTTTAATAAATGTGTAAATAAGGGAGGAAAAACAATGTTAAATGCAATAAGTAATAACACAATTCAATTACAGAAGGATATAACGGGCCTTGACGTGAATGGCAATGAACTAATTGTGATTAAGATGTACTGTAACATAACTGAAGGAAAGAGCATCAACTTCATTTATGATATTCTGAATCCCACTGCCTATGAAAGCAATAAAGATGAAATAAAGAATTTTACCGAAGAGTTTAAAAGATACTGTGAGAGTCAATCGAAGCAATATGGAGTAGAGTTATTTTGAAATTGTTTAATAAATAGTCACGATTGTTTTAGTTAGTGATAAAGGAAAAACTAGGTTGTTATCAAAAACAGGATGATTTTATTTAAAAAGTAGGTGAAATATGGAGAAGGAAGTATGCGAAGAAAGACATAAACGTATAGAGGAGATAATTAAAGTACATGATAAAAGATTAAATAATCACTCGGATAGGCTTGATAAGCTTGAGCAGGAAGGTGCAGAGCTTAAAACTGAAATAAAGAACCTTTGTAAGCAGCTTGAAGGCCTAACTTCAATATTGAAATGGTTCATTAGTTTACTCGTAGGAAGCTTTGCAGCTTTCTTTTTTTATGCAGTTCAAAATAATATCTTTATGTGAGGAGGAAAATAGAATGAAAATAGCAATCAGAGGCGGTCACAACTATGGAGTGCCCGGGGCATGCGGTATAATTGACGAGCTTACGGAAGACAGAAAATACTTTAGGGCAGTTATGAATTATCTTCAGCAGGCTGGGCATCAAGTACTGGATGTTACACCGGAAAAAACTGAAACAGTGGATGCGGATTTATGCTATGGAGTATCCAGAGCCAATGCTTGGGGAGCAGAGCTTTTTATAAGCTGCCACTTAAATGCAGGCGGCGGTCATGGCTGCGAAGTGATTTATTATAACGGAAGTGTTAAAGGTAAGGAATTTGCGGTAAAAGCTTCAAATGCCATATCAACGCTTGTATTTACAAATAGAGGGGCAAAAGCCGACATGAGAGGACTATATGAATTGAGAAGGACAAATATGCCGGCTATAATCATTGAACCGCTTTTTGTTGATACTGAGAGTGATGTTGAGCTATATATCAAAATAGGAGCTGATACATTGGCAAAAGCTATAGCCGAAGCCATTAGTGGTAAAGTAATAATATCCGCATCTTCCTATCCCGGATATTCATTAAAATATGGTACAAAAGGCGAC
>JAEZDX010000319.1 GCA_023417975.1 Bacillota bacterium | reverse complement strand
CATATATACTGCTGCCGCCTAAGTTTATTATGGCGCTCTTTACTCCGTACTTTTTATAAATGCTTAATACTTCATCTGCAGTAAAACCTTTTGCAATTCCTCCAAGGTCTATTGCCATTCCTTCCTTCTGAAGCATTACACTGCCTTCAGCCTCATTTATACTTATTTTATCATATCCCACCAAAGTTAGGGATGCTTTAATCTCTGCATCTGAAGGAATTCTTTGTTCAGGCGTACCTATCTTCCAAAGATTTATAAGTGGTCCCACTGTAATATCAAAGGCTCCTCCACTCATTTTCGAAAACTCCAATGCGGTTTTTAGCATTTTCAGTATTTCCGGGTGAACCTTAACATATTCTTTTCCTGCAGCCTTATTTATTCTATAAACATCACTATCTTCCAATGTAGAACTTGCCATTTTCTCTATTTCATCTATTCTGTCTGCAGCTTCGTTATTTGCTTTCTCAGCACTATCCCCGTAGGCCTTTAAGGTCATAATTGTATCCATCTTAGTCAGATTTTTTTCACTTACTTTTGAACTGTCTTTGTCGCTTTTAGCTCCGGAACAAGCACTTGTTGAAACAACTATAACGGCTGTCATTATTAATGCAATAACTTTTTTCAACTCATTTTCCTCCTGAGTGTGTAATAATAATCTACCTTAGTGCTTCATACGTAGTTTTACTATAATAGTATAGCTTACCTCCAGTAATTTGCAAGTTAGAATTTAATTTATTACAGTTTGTTACAATATATGCTATAATCAAAACTGAGTATTTTCACAAATAAAACAAATTATTTATCTGGAGGACTATCATGAATGACTTGATTATTCTAAGAAAAAGAAACAGGCTAATGGCTGAACTCATGTGGCTTATATCCTTCGTCTTTATTGTTTTTTGCAGTATATCTAAGGTCAATAAAATGACCCTTCTTGTCATAGCTCCCATACTTGTTGCTCTTAGCATAATAATGACAATCCTTGTTTGGAGAAAAATCGCCGAATCCAAACTAATGTATGCAGCTTCTATTATGTTATGCTTTATCCACTTTTGTTTTATATTCATATTCCATGATCTTAACGGTTTTATTATTGGCTTTGCTATTTTGGCTGTAATCTCTTTATATCAGCATTATAAAGCTCTTATCATCACCGGAAGTTTTGTACTGGCATCAGTCATATACGGTTATTTTACCGGTGGAGCCAAAATGTTCGGAAGCTTTTACAATACAAAAGGACTTATAATAATACTTTTTGCTTTTATAATGATTACAATAATAATGTGCATTCAATGCCAAGCTACCGATAAAATTTTGAAGGAAATTGAAACTAAAAGAGAAGAAGTTGAATTATCAAATTCCATCAATGAAAGCTTATTTTCCAAGTTAAAAAACTCACTGGAGCATCTTGTAGCTTTTAGCAAAGAGCTTCGGCAAAATGTAAATTCCACGGGAGCTATATCCTCTGAGATAGCTTCTGCCTTTAATCAAATATGTGCCAATGTGGAAAACCAGGCAGGCTTGATTAATGAAGTACATAGGGAAGTCACTGATGAAACAAACTATATACATCAAGTTGCTGCTGAATCGACCACAATGACTTCTTTGTCCCAAGATAATTTATCTATGGCAGACAACTACGGAACTACCATCGGTGAACTTTCTTCTGAAATGAACAAAGTAAATATTAATGTCGAAATTGCCGTACATATGATGAATGAACTAAATACTCATGCCAATAACATTGAAAGTATTTTAGGTACCGTAAACGGTATAGGCGAACAGATAAATTTATTATCACTCAATGCGGCTATAGAAGCTGCCAGAGCAGGTGAGCATGGTAGAGGTTTTTCAGTTGTAGCGGAAGAGGTAAGAAAACTCGCTGAACAATCTAAACAATCTAATTCAAAGATTTCAGAAATACTTGGAGACATTAAAGTTATGGTAGATAAAGTATATTCTCAAATAACCCTAATTCAAACCTCTGCAGCTACAGGTAATAATTCTGTCGCTAAGGTTAATGAAGCCTTTAACGGCATTCGTTCTAATTCTAAACTCCTAGTAGAAAAGATTGGTGAAGTAGATCAAAAAACAGATATAATAAATACAACAACTTCAGGTATTTTAAATAATATAACCGGTATAGCCGCCTCTGCAGAAGAGACTTCAGCTTCAGTAGAAGAAATTCTTGCAGGCATCAATGAGCAAAATGAAAAAATCAACAGCATAGTAAGCAGCTACGATACTCTAGAGAAGCTCATCAATGGATTAAAGAATATACAGTGATAATTTAAATAGAACTAGCAGCATTAATTGAGCTGCTAGTTCTTTACAATTACGGTACACTTTATTGCTTGCTAATTACATTTTTTCATGGAAGGTTCTGCTTATTACCTCAAGCTGCTGTTCCCTTGATAACCTATTAAAGTTCACGGCATAACCGGATACTCTTATTGTTAATGTTGGATACTTTTCCGGATGGTTCATAGCATCTTCCAATGTAGCTCTATTGAACACATTGACATTAAGGTGATGAGCCCCCTGTCCAAAGTACCCGTCCATTATAGCTGCCAAATTATCTATTCTTGTTTCCGGAGCTTTACCAAGTGCATCAGGCACTATTGAAAATGTATTTGAAACTCCATCCTCGCAAATATTTGCATATGGTATTTTAGCAACAGAATTAAGTGATGCCAAAGCTCCTTCTATATCTCTTCCGTGCATAGGATTTGCACCAGGTGCGAAAGCTTCTCCTGCTTTTCTTCCGTCAGGAGTGGCCCCTGTTTTCTTTCCATACACTACATTTGAAGTTATTGTCAATACGGATAAAGTATGCTTTGCATTCCTGTAAGTAGGATGCTTCTTTAGCTCACTTGAAAATTTCTCAACTATTTCAAGTGCAATATCATCTACCTTATTATCATCATTTCCGTACTTAGG
>JAEZDX010000241.1 GCA_023417975.1 Bacillota bacterium | reverse complement strand
GATATATATAAACGGCTCTGTAGATAAATATTTTGATTTATCAAAGTCGTTCATTTCTTTAAGACTTCCAGTTACTATCGTAAAATCATCACATCCAAAAAAGTCTTTGAGAAATTTTATGCTATTTTCATCACCAGGTTCCATAGATGCGCTAGAAGCAAGGATTCTGAGTTGGGGATGTTCAGGATGAAGTCCCAGCCTAAGTAATAGCAATCTCAGGAGATACGCAACTTCTGCACCTGCAGTTCCTCTATATAAGTGGAGTTCATCCACAACAAGATGAAATATCCTTGATTTTTTAGCCTCTTCCCTCTCCTCTTTCGGAATATCCTCGCAAGCTAGCCACTGTCTAGTTTTCTCAAAAATTTGTTCATCTGCTTCTCTCATGAGCATGATACTTAGCATAGAAAAGTTAGTTATGAGAATATCCGGTGGTGAATCTTGCATATCCCATCTACATCTCATCTCTGATCCATCTAACCTTGGAAATGATGATATGATTTCTGCTTTTTCCTTTTTATTAATAGATGGTTCCTTTACATGTTCTTGAACTGCTTCAGCAGTATTATCAATTAAAGTTAGCTCATCTACTAATTCATCAATTTTAGACCTATTTGGGGACTGCTTCCCACTTTTATTTGGCTTACCATATTCATGTCCTGCAACTGGAGTAGAGCCATTATATCTACCTAAATAGATTCTATTGTTCTTAGCGTTTTGATCAAACCAGTTACGAGCTTCATCAGAGTCTAGAGCCTTTCTTAACCTAGCCATTTGATCTTCAACTAATGCATTTACAGGGTATAATATTAGTGCTCTTACAGCTGCAGGCCTTTCCTCATGTTCACGTTGAGATACTCTGTAAGTTCGCTCAATTCTATTCTTTTCACTAATACATGTTTCTTTCCATTTATCACATTTCCACCAGTCATTAATATGCTCATGTGGCTCACTTGGCTGAGTCCATGTTGGTATTTCTTTTGCAATCTGGGCAAACAAAGGTAACAAGAAAGATTCTGTTTTCCCTGAACCTGTTCCAGATGTTATAACGCAATTATTTCCTTCTAAAGATTGCCTTAACATTTCAGCCTGATGTTCGTGTAACTGATAATTATCAATGAGTCCACAACTTACCAGTGATTTAAATAAATCCATTTGTTCTTTATTTAATCCTGGTAAATCATTTACCTCCAATTGTCCAATCTTTTTACCGCTACCTTTATAGGTTGGTAATGGTTCTATCCACGGTTCTTGGTTTAAAACCTTATTCTCATTGAGTAATTCTTCTCTTTCTTTCTCTAATGATTCAAACATTGTACCAAATGCTGTCTTTATATATAATATAAAGTTTTGCCTGATTTTCTCAAAGACATTAATTGGGTCTATCATCATTAATTCCTCCTATCTCATCATTTTTAAAAGAATACTCTAAAATAGTTTGGTCTATTTTCTTCGCTAGTAATTGTGCAATTTGCTTATCTACCCCGGAATATATATAAATTAGGATGCCATTTAAACTCTCTTCCTGATGTCTAATTTCTGCTTTAACTGGAGAAATGCCCGAGCATAAAGTCATTGCTCGGGATAGTATTTTAGGTAATGGCACATAGCACGGAACTCCTAAAGCTTGTTTCTTTTCATCATAAAGCAATACTCTTTTTCTTAGCTTACTAAAGAGATAATACCTTCCCCAATCCAAATCAACAGATATTGATTCATTCCCTATATCAATATAATACTTTCTTCTTCTTGTAATTGGATTAATATATTCCTTTAGTAGTATATAAGTATCTTTGGGCTTAAGTCTTTGAAAACATAATTTCTTTGTGTTAAAAAATGTAACTGGCCAATTTAAATCTACTAAGGGTTCTTTTTTTAAAGTTGATTCATATTCTTTCATATCAGCGCTTGAATTAATTAACAACCAAGAAGTAGGGATCTCAGCTTGAAAGTCAGCACCAATTGATTCTTTAAGTTCTAACAAAGTATCTCTGTAAATAGTTTTTATTTTAATAACATTCGGAAGTTCTATCCCATCCCTCTTTTGGCTTACAAAATTGATTTCCACTTCCTTGCCATGTGCCTTTTGAAACTTATGAAGTTTATTAATAATTTCATCATCTCTTGCTCCACAAAGAATAGTCCTTAATGAGCCTGTACCTGGTAGAACTGCCAATGTTGGCTTACATACATATACTTTTCCTGCCTCATAATCAAATTCACAATGTCCCAAAGCTACCAAATAATAAAGTAACCTATGCTGCAACTTTTTTCTATCTTCTATTTCTTCATCTTTACTTGGGTAAAAGTAATCAAATATCTTATAGTACTCATCTAATGTAATATTTCCTCTCGATGACAGTACCTTTAATAATGAAATACTCATAGGACTCTGGCCTCCCTTTTATATTTCAACCATAATTTCTTGAAATGCTCTTCCTCAGGCGATTTAACATTATTATTTGAAATAGCCTTTTTCCACTTCTTCCACTTTGGATTATTCTTGTCTATTGAGGAAATATTACTATCAGATATATCTTTTCCTACAAACTCGACCTCCCATAAATCTCGTTTTATATGAATCAACGCCCATATCGGAATCCATTGTTCTGGGAGAGGGTCATCAGGCCAATTACAATATTCTCCTACATTTTTTCCTATAAAAATTATTCTGTTTGATAAATAGGTAGGTAGTCCGCCTATGTATTTTGGTAAATCATTTAAACTCATTTTATCAATATGTAATCCTCTGACCACTATATCTTTATCCTCATTAGTTACTTTTCCATACTTTGTTACGCCAGGAACATTATATTCTTTATTAATTCTTGGTTCTTCCAAAATAACTCTACTTCGTGCCAAAACACTCTCCTCTTGTCTTAATTCAAAATCTAATATGCATGGAATCATTAGCTCCTGTGGTATACGCCAGCCACTATCTTCATTTCTTAATAACAACTCATTGTTCACATACAATTTGAACTTGCCATCTTTGCTATTTATAAATATTCTAGGAGGAGCTTCACAAAAATATGTTTTCCCTCTACCAGATTTCACTCCACCATGTAATGTTAATGAATATGATGCAGGAAATGTCAAAACAGAAAATTCATTATTTGATTTCAATATACTACTTACCTTAATGAACTCCCAATTAATTGGTGTTCCACTTAATTTAAGGAGCTTCTTATTCTCACAGTTTTTCTCCAACCAAGCCTCTATTTTGTTAGAGATTGTTTTATGATACGCGATTATATACTCTGTGTTTCGTTCGATTCTATTTTCTTCAACATAGTCACCAATACCTTCTGCCATACCAACCAAAAAACTCGTACCATTGATGGCTTTAATCTAGCAGTCCACTTTGTTATAGGATCATTAAAAATTTCTCCATTAAACCAATCTAGTATTGCACCATCTAATTTGTTACCTGTCTCTGCTTCAAATAATGGTCTACTCCAACTTTCCTTTGACTCAATACCAATCCATTGAGTATTATCTCTTTGTCTAGTTAATTGAATACCACCTTCAGGAAAGTTTGTAGCTGATTTTACTCTTACTGTTACTTGTGCCTTTAGTGTCAGCTTATTGTAACTAATGCACATCCTTATGCCAGTATTAAT
>JAEZDX010000181.1 GCA_023417975.1 Bacillota bacterium | reverse complement strand
TGTCCCCAAATCTTAAGGGGTTCCTGTTCGCTCTTTTCTTCTTCTCCACCAATAAAAGGAATTATATTATCAACAATTTCCGGCCAATCTTTAAAGGTTTTACCTGCGCCTGAAATAGCTTGATAAGTACATACTACTACCTCTTTAGGGCCAAACTTCTTAAGAGCGTTTAACGCCGGAACATAACTTTGAATTGAGCAATTCGGTTTTACAGCAATAAAGCCATATTTAGTTCCTAAACGCTTTTTTTGTACTTCAATTATTGCCAGATGGTCACTGTTAATTTCCGGAATAATCATTGGAACATCCGGTGTCATCCTGTGAGCTGAATTGTTTGAAACTACAGGTATTTCAGCCTTAGCGTAGCTCTCTTCCAATTCCTTAATTTCATTTTTAGGCATATCTACAGCACAAAAAACAAAATCAACTTCGTTTTTTATTTGGTCAACATCATATACATTTTTTACAATAATATTTTTAACTGCTTCCGGCATTGGCTTATCTAGCTTCCATCTGTCTTTTACTGCCGCAGCATAGGTCTTGTTTGCAGATTTCGGGCTAGCAGCAATTGAAACTATTTCAAAATAAGGGTGATTATCCAGCAAAGTTATAAATCTCTGCCCAACAAAGCCTGTTCCACCAAGAATACCTACTTTTAGTTTTTTCATAACATACGCCCCTCTCTTCTTGACATTAAAAATATTATACTATATTTTGAAAATAATACAAGCTTTAAGTGTATAGAAATGCATAAATATACATATATCGTTATATTCTGAATGTTTATATACATATAAAAGTAAATAGTCAATTAAGTTAACTCATCTATTTAGTAGAAAAAAATAGGTGAAAATCACCTATTTATCTTTATTAAAATAATTAGTTCTGATAATAAGATCAGATATTTCAAAGGATTTCTTAATATGCTCTATATCTTTTTCCGAAAGATTTTCTTCTCCGATTATCTTTCCATCGTTAAGTAATGCATAGCTCTTTTTGGTATTCAGCAGATTTCTTCCTAAAGATGTATTTTCATACTTAGCTTCATCTACACCAAGTAAATATGATAGGGTAGGCAGTACATCAATCTGTCCGCCTGCTGTAGAAACTACTTTTTCTTGTAAGCCTTTGTTATAAATAATTAAGGGCAGCTTATGATTGTTATCCCACCAGGATTCCTTTTCTTTTAAGTTTTCAATTTCATCATTGTAGTACTTATGCACACCATTGTGGTCTCCATATATTACAACAGTAGTATCATCCAGTATTCCCATATTATCAAGACTATTAATAAAGCTCCCGATCTGTTTATCTACATAATGGGCTGCTTGAAAATATCCTCCCATCTTTGTACTGTCAAAATTCTGTGGCATTTTTAATTCTTTCATATCTTCCCTTAAATCAAAGGGACCATGTGTTGTTGTTGTAACAGTAAAGTAAAAGAAGGGTTTCTTTTCTTGAGGTATTTCTTTAGCAACTTGCTTAAAAAAACTTTCATCCGTTAAGCCTAGTGCAAACACTGATTTTGGATCGGATGTATCAAAATTGTTTACATCCCAACATTTATCAAAACCAAAATTACTTATAGCCTTCATAAGATTCCAGTAGTATCCATAGTCGGCATGTAATACTCTTGTATAATAATCTTTATCCTTTAACAAAGTTGCCAAAGTATTGTATTTATTATCAGGAAATCTAAAAAATGTACTGCCTCTTCTTACAGGAAAAACCGATGTATTTATCATTAAATCCGAATCGGAGCTTGTACCATTATTGACCTGCTCATAGAAGTTGTTAAAATATATACTGTTCTTTAGCAGCTTATTTAAGTTTGGTGTTAATTCCTGTCCGTTATAACTTTGTCCTATAACAAAGTTCTCCAAGGATTCTACTTGAATAATTATTAAATTCTTTCCCTTTAAAAGCCCTTTATACTCATTAGAAGGAAGTTTTTCGTTTTTATAATCAAACCATGCCTGAATACCGCTTTTTTCATTTTCACCGAGATGATATGGAATATGATCTTGTAAGTACAATACAGTATCAAAAAAATGATATCCAATTGGTGAAAGATTCTCCATTGTAGATTTTGCAATAAATTCAGTTTTAAACAGTCTGTTTCCACTATGGCTGCTGCTATAGGTATCATAATAAATGTGAAGGGAGAAAACAATAATTACAGGTATAAAGAATAATATACTGAATACTCCTCGTTCTCTTTTTATACTGTTGTACCTCTTCCAGAATAATACCGTAGCAATGATTAATATTACAATATCTAGGAGAAACACTATATCAATAGGCCTAGCCATAGAAGAAACACTATCGGATAGATTATTAAGATTTTGAGTTTCACCAAGTAAATGCAGGCTTAAAAAATCTTTAAAACCTCTATAGTACCAAAGATCTCCTATGAGAATAATGGAATATATAATATTTATTACTAATAAAGCTATCAAATGTGCTTTTTTTGAAAAAAGGTAAGACAAACTAAAAATAATGAGAGTGAACCAAAAATATAAACCATGATTTCCGAATAAAGGATGAGGCAGCGCAATACTTAATTTAGCTGCGCCTGAATTGTTTAAAATATTCATAAACATCATACATTTTATTAGCATTAGACTAAAAACAACTATACCAATAGTATCCTTTAAAATATACATCAGTTTGTTTTTAAGTATAGTTGGTAAATTAGTTCTTTTCTTTGATATAGTTTCCAGATACATAAATTCTCTCCACCTTAATAGATTTTTTATTTAACCAATATATTTTTCTTATCAAAGGTCCAAAATTTATTGAGCAGAAAATTAAAAACAGTGGTAACAGGAATCACAAAAGCCTGAGCCAATATTTTTTCAACCATCATTCTTTCTGTTATATATATAAGTAAACCATTGCTTACACAAAGAGTAATTATGTTTACAATAATAAACTTTGTAAACACTTCTTTACTTTTATCCTTAGCTTTAAAAACCCAATAATTATTAAAGAAGTAACTGTTTACTGTACCTAAGATATAACCTATAGAATTTGAAATAACCGTATTAATTTGAAAATGAATAAGTAGTGTATACGTTATAAAGGTTATTGCCGTATTTAGCACTCCAATGACAGAAAATTTAAGAAATTGTTTGAACATATCACAATATCCTTTCTATATACCAATATTACTTTTCGATTTGTCAATTTTTATCCTCACCAAAAGAATTATATACGTAAAGCTACATATAAGCAAGTCTCTATAATAATTTTCCATTTATTCTACAAAACTGCCATAGTCCAACTAGAATATGTATGAAATACAGCTATTGAAAACTAATTTAATAGAAAAGTAAAAAATAGGTATACTACAAAGTACAGATGATTTATTAAATACCATAGAACATAAAAGGAGGAGAAAAAATGGCTAAAGAGTATACAGTGATCTTAGTAGAAGATGAAGATTCTTGTGCTATAAAAAAAGTCAGCGAAAATTCATTTTATCAAATAAGAGATATGCTTGGAGATCGTGAAGATGACTTAACTATAATTGACAGTATAGTAGAATTGGACACTACCGAAAACAATATTATTTCTAACGGGCTCACAAAAGAAGAAGCTGAAGAATATGCAAAAGAAATCAGCGATGACTATATAATACTGGAAGCATTTTAAATTAACGGCTTACTTGAAATTCATATATCTTTGAAAGTATAATAAAAATGCAAAGGCTATAAACACCTTTGCATTTTTACATATTGCTTTACTGTGAAAAAAGCTTTAACTATTTGTTTCTATAAAACTGCGTTTTTATAAAGTTCCGACACTGTATCCCAATTTACAACATTCCACCAAGCAGACACATATTCCGGGCGTTTATTCTGATATTTCAAGTAGTAAGCATGCTCCCATACATCTAGTGCTAATATTGGAGTTAGATTTTCACTTATAGGGCTATCTTGATTTGCTGTTGAAATAATTTGTAAGAAACCTTCATCATTTAATACTAGCCAAGCCCATCCGCTTCCGAATCTTGCTGCCGCAGCCTTTGAAAATTCCGATTTAAAGTTTTCAAGATTTCCGAAGGCTTTATTAATAGCTTCAGTTAGACTTGGACTTGGTGCGGAATTTTCACTTGGTCCTATTACCTTCCAGAAGAATGAGTGGATATAGTGACCACCGGCGTTATTTTTTACAACTGTAAAAATTTCTTCAGGTATTGTACTTAAGGACCTTAATAGTTCTTCTGCGCTTTTATCTTGAAGTTCCGGATACTTTTCCAAAGCAATATTTAAATTGTTTATGTATGCAGCATGGTGTTTGGAATGATGAATAGACATAGTAGTTTCATCAATATATGGCTCTAAATCGCCATAGCCATAATTTAAAATCGGTAATTCATGTTTCATTTATATCACCTCTATATATTTTAATATCTTTATATTAATGATATACTATTAGTATATAAAAATCAATACCAATTAATAATTATTATCATTTGAATTTAAGGAGTTAACATTATGAATTTTGAATTTGAAATAACTAAAGATCCCTATTATATAAAGAATATAGATGAGCCTTCGGAAGAAATTCAGCTTTCCGCAGTATCTTCCAAACCTGATACTATAAAATATATAAAATCACCAACAATGGAAGTTATGTGGGCAGCAATAAAACGTTCCGTATGGACAATAGAATATATTGAAAATCCAACTGAAGAAATGTGCATATATTGTGTAGAAAAAGCTTGGAATACGCTAAAGTTTATTAAGTCACCGTCTGAGCTGGTGATAAATAAGGCTTTAGCCATTAATGGCTGGGCTATTCAGTATATAAAGGAGCCTAACATAAAACAGCAGCTGCTTGCTGTAGAAAGTAACTGGGAGAGCATTAAATACTTATCTCAGCCGTCGCCTGAAGTTCAGCTAAGAGTAGTAAACATTAATCCAAACTCAATAAATTATATTGAAAATCCTACTAAAGAGGCAAAGCTCGAAGCATTAAGGATAAAGCCTGAAGCTGTAAAGTGGTTAAAATATTCTGAAGAAGAAATTTTAGATGCACTTAAGTTTAACCTGAATATTTTAAAATTTTTAGAGAATTATGATATTAATAAAGTGCTGGCAGTTATAAAAGTCTGTATTTCAAAGGATAATGTAAGCAGAGAATTTGTAAGATGCTTTTGCGATATAAAGAGTTTATCGGTAGAAAAGAACAGATTTATTTATGAAAATGGTAGCAAACAGTGTAAAAAGATATATATTGACTATAATTTGTAAAGCGGGGATGAAAGCATGAATTTTAAAGAAGCACTTTTAACGGTAGATTTGATTTTGGAAAGTAAAGCAGTTCCATTGCTTGTAGGGGAAAGCGGTATAGGCAAAACTGCGTTAGCAAAGGCCTTGTGTGAAAAAAACAATTATCACCTTATAACCATAGACGGTAATCTTCTTAAAGAAGGTGAAATCGGTGGTCTTCCGATAAC
>JAEZDX010000167.1 GCA_023417975.1 Bacillota bacterium | reverse complement strand
AGAGTGTGAAATGAATTATAGAATAGTTGAAAAGGATTCATTTAAGGTTTTTGGAGTAGATTTTTTAACAACTATAGTAAATAATGCATTATACAAAGAAATACCAGAATTTTGTGATAAAATTTGGGAGGATGGAACTCACCTTAAGATTAATGAATTTCTGGGATATTCTCAAATGCATATGCTCCATGGAATTCATTATGATTTTAAAGAAGATGGCAGAAGAAAATATATGCCGGGGTGGGAAGTTCCCGAAACAGGGGTACCAGAAGAATATACTATTTTAGATATACATGCCCATACGTGGGTTGTTTTTGAAGGCAAAGGAAAGATGCCGCAAAATCTTGCTATTCAAGATGTGTGGAAACGTATTTATTCCGAATGGTTCCTATCATCGGGTTTTGAGCAAGTGGACGGTCCATGTATAGAAAAATACTTTTGGGATGATGACGAATGTGATAAATATAAGTGTGAGGTGTGGATTCCTGTAAGAAAAAAATAGCTTTGTAGAAAGGGGGATGGTGTAATGGCAAAAACAAAAAGAGGAAAAAATATAAAAAAGATACTTAATTGGAGAGGAGTTTGCCCTATTTGTAAAAGAACCGGCGTAAAGCTGCTATGGGACAAACTCTCAGACAGTGGAACGATAAAGGTATGTAAAATATGCGGTAATAAATAGTGAGGTTCATATAGAATTACATAAAAACTGACTTGTTTAACTGTAAGTCGGTGCTTATGTAATTCAAATTAGTATAACCTCGTTTAAAATTTTGATTTCTCATAATTATAGGGAATACTTGTACCAACAACTACATCTTGAATTTTTTCTATAATAAGCCAATCATCCATATTGCCTTGGTGGTCAAAGTCAAGAGGCTCAATTTCACTGACATTTTCAAATTCTATCAAGCACATACACTTCTTATGCCAACGTTCCTGCTGCTTTTTAGATAAATTCAATTTTTCTTGATTATCGGCAAGAAGCTTTACTATAGCTTCCTCAGACAATTTAACATGATTTTGAACAGATTTTACAGTTGCAGTTGCTGAAATCTTGGCTGTGCCCTTTTTCATAAAGTAAAGCTTCTCGTTAGCGTATACCCTGCTGTGAGGAATCTTTCTTCCTGCAGCAGCTCTAATAATCATTGTCTTAGAACCATCCAGTATTTTTTCCAATACCTTTTCTTTATCATCACAATATACTAAATGTACCATGGCTAGCCCTCCTTTTTTGAAACCGGAATCCATACTTCATATTTGGCGTTTTCCGGATCCGCATTTAAATACACCTCAATATCTGGAGCATTACTATATTCATAGCCTGAAGTGGGAAGCCACTCGGTTACGATTCTTTTCTCCAATTCCTGTATTGACTGAGAGCTTCCTTCCCCTGAAAATATTGCCCAAGTAGATTCCGGAACAATGTATTCTTCTAAAGCAGTATCTATAGCTCTATTACTTGTAACTGCAATATAATATCTCCAATTTTTCGATTCGTTGCAGCAGCTTACGCCCAATAACCCCATAGGCATTCCATCCATCATTGATGCAAGTTTAGGTATTGTCCCATTCATTGCAGCAGTTCCCCACATTTTCGGAACAATCTCAAAGTTTTTCTCTATTTCTGTTTCTAATGGTTCACATACACCAATAATTCTGAAGGAGTCCCTCTTTTCAATTCTATAATTCATTTCTACATCTCCTCTTATTGATATTTTGAAGCTGATAGGAGGAAATGCTTTTAATATTGTACCCTCTTCCTTCGCCTGAGATGGCGCTATACCGTGTACACTTTTAAAAGCTCTGTTAAATGCTGTGGGTGAATCATATCCGTATTTTAGAGAAATGTCTATTACTTTTGCATTGCCGCCCTGTAAATCAACAGCAGCCAAGGACATTTTTCTGCGTCGTATGTACTCTGACAGCGGTATATCTGCAATATAAGCAAACATTCTTTGAAAATGATAAGTGGAGCAGCATGCAATCTTCGATACTTCGTCCAAATCTATAGTTTCTTTTAAGTTCTCTTCAATATAATTCACAGCATTATTTAACCGTTCTATCCATTCCATATATCCAACTCCTAACAATAAAAATACTCTATTTAAGATAATTGCTCCTCTCTTTTTGTGCCAAATAATGAGAGCTTGTATAAATAATCTTTATTAAACAAAATATGGGTTAAGGTGATGAACTAATTATAACATAGACATTTTGTTGTTTCTATGATTTGGAGGCTAATATTACTTATATTGGATAGTGTTAAAATATGTATTATAATTTATATAAAAAGGAGATATGTCTATTATAAATTAATTTGTATAGGAGTACTGTAAGTTCATACTATAAAAGGAGGGACTATATGACATATTTACGAAAACAAGCCGCTAAAGCTGCCAATATTAGCGTTGAAACGTTAAGATATTATGAACAGAATGGCTTGATACCTGTGCCTGAGCGTGCACAGAATGGATACAGATTATATGGGGAGGACACAATAGAAAAACTCAAAGTTATTAAGCAGTGTAAATATTGTGGATTTACTTTGGAGGAAACTAAAAAAATCATTTCAGCTGTTGAGAGTAAAGCTATAGATTATGAATGTATCAATAGTTTTATAGATGAAAAAATAATTGAAATAAATAGAAAGCTAGAGCAATTTGATAAAATGAAGATGATTCTAAATAAAATAAAAAAAAATATAGATTCTCAGGTTGAGTGTCCAATAAAAACTACCCTTAAAAATATAGAGCTATAACAAAATGTATTGACCCTGTACCATACTACAAGCTTTATAATTAGAACAATAAAACTTAGGGGGTAAACTATGAGAGTTCTAATTATTTATGCGCATCCTGATAGAAATAGCTTTAATCATGCTATTTTGAGTCAGATAAAACATGGACTGGAAGATGGGAAGCATGCTTTTACAATTATTGATTTGTATGAGGAAAAGTTTAATCCGGTTTTGATCTTCGATGAAACAACTAGAAGAAGAGATCTTATAAAGGATTTGGAGACAAAACATTATAGAGATATGCTTGAACAAGCTGACAGGTTAATTTTTATTTATCCGGTTTGGTGGTATGGTATGCCGGCAATTTTGAAAGGATTCATTGATAGGCTGTTTGTGTCTGGTTTTGCATATACAAACAAGGGAAGATATACAAAAGGATTATTTGGCGGCAAGTCGGCCTGTGTAATTTATACGATAGACTCTCCACCATGGTTTGTAAAATTATTTCGCAGAAACATAGAATGGATAACAATTAGGGATGCTATTTTGAAGTATTGCGGAATCAAACGGGTAAAAAGAATGATGTTTGCTGGAGTAAAGAATAGCAGCTTAGCTAGAAGGCAGAAATGGCTGAATTTCATTTATAATCAGGCATTTAAGGGTTTTAATTAAGTTAAGAAAAAATTAGTATGTATAAGTATAGCTAACTATATATTGTTTAAATAGAATGCATTTGTATTATGCAAAGTCTATCTATACATACTAAATATCACCTGTTTAACCTCATACATCCATAATTTCCACAGAGGATAAGTTTAGTGCGTTTCCGCCAACCTTCACCGTTGTAATAGCACTGTTTTCAACTGTCAGTTCCACAAGTATTTCGGACGGCTTTTTCATTGAATAGCCCTGCTCGATGGTAATATGGGAGGCTTGCTTAGAGTCTATCAAGCCGTATTTATAAAGATAACAGCCTAGAGCACCATTGGAGGTTCCAGTTGCGGATTCTTCGGGAATTCCAAATAGGGGAGCAAAATTTCTGCAGCAGGCAGCTGAATTATTTATAGTTTCCAAAGCAAAAACGTGATAACCCACCACATTATATTTTTTGCTGATTTCCTTTACTTTTTCCATATCAGGTTGTAGAGAATTCAATATATCTATGCTTTTTATGGGAATAATTATATCTCTTAAGCCCGTAGATACAATTTGAATTGGCAAGTTTTCAGGCATACTCTCAACTTCAATATTTAGTGATTGTGCTATTTCCTGACTCTCAATAGTCTCAAAAAAGCTGGGAAGCTTCTGAACCATCATTACTGACATATCTTCTTTAATTTCAATTTGTAAAATTCCAGCTTTGGTCTCCTGGTGGTAGATGCCCGGTTTTGTATAGCCTAAGCTAGCTAGAGCAAAATAGGTGCCAATTGTAGCATGGCCACACAAGTCAACCTCACTATTTGGAGTAAAGAACCGAACTTTAAAATCTGCTACATCCGATTTCATAATAAAGGCAGTTTCGCTATAGCCCACAGTGGCAGCTATTTTTTTCATTTCAATCTCAGATAGAAAATCTGCATTCGGCACTACGCCTGCCTCGTTACCACCTTCATTGGTTTTAGCGAAGGCGTTTAATGTATAAGCTTTTACTTTCATAGTGGTTCTTCCTTTCCAATTGATGTGTTTTTTAGCCTATGTTAAATATATGAAACAAAGCATCTGTTTTTAAATGTTCTTTACCATTTAAAATTACATCGGCCAAAGCTTCTGCGCTTTCATAATAATAAGTGAAGATGTCATCTCTTTCTATAGATATGTCATTTAATTCGCTTTCAATGAATTCAATACACTCATTTAGGCATGCGAGAATAATATCCCATATAAACTGTTTATAATCAGGTTTAAATAGCAATTTATCATACATGGCTTGTACAAAAATTTTTCGGTACTCGTTAGTCATATAAAAAGGGAAAGGAAAATATTTATCGGAACCATGAGCTATTAAACGCGCAATGTCTATGGAATAAGGCATAATTCCTGCGAAAGCCCAATCTATTACAATAATACCTTTCTCACTTTCTATCGCGTTAAATTGCAAGAAATCTCCATTACATAAAGTACGAGGACATGACAGTTGTCTATCTAAAAAAATTCCATATGCAGAAGATAATTTTGAGTAATTTATAAGGCATTCGGATCTTTTATTTATTCTTGTCCAATATCTTTCAAAACGGTTAATCTGCTCGTCATCCTCAAAGCTGACTTCCTGCCAGTACATATTAAAAATGTGAGCAAGGCTATATGCACATCTAGAAGCCATGTCCATATTAAATATTCGTAAGTCAGGCCCATCAATATGATCCATTAATATCCACTTTGTTTTATTAATATAAGCCCATCCATAAAATTTCGGAACAGGTAAGTTTTTATTATCAAGATATTTTTCATAAACGCTAATTTCAATATCATCAGATTTTTTAAGGACATATACTTGGCAATGAGTTACTATTTTATAAACATTATATTTTCTGTTATAACCCTTATCATTATCATAAAAGCGTTCAATATATATTTGATCTGAAAGCATTGGATTTATTATTTTCAGTATTTCCTTAAACATATTTATTTGATTAATATCTGTTACTTTCTCAGTATATAGTCCTTTCATTAAACATCACCTTTCTCAGCTTAAAAAGTTCTTCTCATAAAATAGTAATTAATGCAATGAAAATATTATACCATAAAATAACAATATGAATTTATTAACTATATAGAATAAATGTTTGTTTAATACATCACGATAAAATTGTAAAAGTTCAAACTTACTGTTATCATAATAATAAAGAATTACTGAATGGGCTAACATAAGCCATAAAGCCTGATAACAAATTGGAAGCCGGCTATTCGGTTTAATAAAGTTAAAGATATTCATATAGAACAAATAAAGTATATTACATTGAGTTCTATGTACTATAATAAATAGACAGACATGAAGGGTTTGAAATAGATTATGAATAAACTAGTCATTGGTATATTAGCACATGTAGATGCAGGAAAGACTACATTATCGGAGAGTATGCTTTATATTAGCGGTAAAATTGGAAAGCTTGGCAGAGTGGATAATAAGAATGCCTATTTAGATACTTATGAGCTTGAGAGAGCAAGAGGAATCACTATTTTTTCCAAGCAAGCTATATTTGAAATAGACGGTACTCAAATTACCTTGCTCGACACTCCGGGACATGTGGATTTTTCAGCTGAAATGGAAAGAACGCTTCAAGTATTGGATTATGCTATTTTAGTTATAAGCGGTGCCGATGGTATACAGGGACACACTAAAACTTTATGGCGGCTTCTTCACATGTATAACATACCCGTTTTTATATTCGTCAATAAGATGGATCAGAATGGTGCAGATAAGACAAAACTAATGAAGGAGCTGAAAAACCAGCTTCACGATGGATGTATTGAATTTGGAGAACTCCAAAGGCCGGAGTTTTATGAAGAGCTTGCTATGTGTGATGAAATAATGATGGATACTTTTCTTGAAACAGCACATATTGAAGCTTCACAGATTAAAGAAGCTGTGCTGAGC
>JAEZDX010000131.1 GCA_023417975.1 Bacillota bacterium | reverse complement strand
CAAGCTGATATAGTCACTACTATTTACAACGATTTAGACAGTGAGGGAACGGTTTTTGATGAAGGCAGAAATTTAAAAAAACTTGATGACAATAATATTGATTTCGTAATAGATAGTATCTTAGATGCATGCCCGCAAGTATCTCAAGCCTATTTGGATATTGTTAAGGGAATGGTGTCAAGGTCTGATAACAAATAAAACAAGATATAAAGTTGCATATATTTAGGCTTCAAAGGTATGAACTTTATTAATGTATGGCCGAAAATCGCTTAATACGGCGATTTTCGAACATGCAAGAGTTCAATGTTACCTTTGAAGCCTTTATTATTTTAGTTTTATAACAATTTAAAAGGAATTGGCAAAATTAAAGCTATTGATAATAATATCAGTTTAATTACTTGAATTACCAGTACCGGCTTCGGCTGTAGCAGTATTGGTAGCAGCAGGCGGTTCAAATTTATTATTAACGTTGGGAGCCTTAAAGCTGTCAAGAACATGCTTTGCTATAGGTTCATATTGATTTCTATCATATTGACTGAATGAAAAAGTGACTGTGCAAATAGAACCGCTTCCTACTATACTTTTCTTGTAACATATATAATTTGAATCATCAATATAAGCAAACTCATACCCTGTATCAGTAAGTTTTTTATAAAAGACATTCTTTAATGTAAGCACATTATTATTGTATGAAGTTTCCGCTGTTTCATAGGGATAATTATGCTTATCATCTATAGTGAATTTGTTTACTCCACCCCAGCCTGACATAATAAACCAATAGGCATCGTTAAAAAATTCTTCTCCCAGTGGAGAACTATAGGAAGTAGGATAATCTAGTGAATACCCACGGGTTTTACTAGTGTACAGATTATAAGACACCTGATTATTAGGAGTATTAGGTTGTGACGGAGGATTGGTTCCATTACTTGGAGTAGTAGGCATTTCAAATTTGTTATTAACATTAGGAGCTTTAAAACTGGCAACAATGTGCTTGGCCAGTGGTTCATAGTAATTTCTCTCTTTTTCAGGAAAGGCAAAAGTAAGCGTGCATATGGAACCATTTCCCACTATGCTCTTTTCATAGTACACGCAATTTAAACCGTCAAAATCCGTATAAACATAAGCATATTCATAACTAGTAGCAGAATGAGTTTTGTAAATAACGTTTTTTAATGAAGATTCAATATTATTATATAAAGTATCCGCTGATTGATAAGGAGAGTTATTCTTATCTACAACCATGAAATTAATACCCGTGTATGAAGGAGAAATTATTAACCAATAAGCATTATTATAATATTCACCACCAGACGTTTGAAATATAGTAGGACAATCTATTGAGAATCCACGTACACTGTTTGTATATAATTTATAGGATACTCCATTATTTAAACTATCAGAAATATCATTAGGTTTCTTTGGAGTATTAGTATTGTTATCAGAGGTATTAGTGTTGTTTGTTGAGTTAGGTATACCGGCATCAGAACTGGCAGTATTCTGCGGAGTATTATCAGCTCCATTATCAGAGCTGGTAACACTTTGTGATGGATTATCAGAAATGTCACCATGAGGCTTATTAGTTATAGTATCATTAGATACAACAGCAGGACGAGGTTTGTTAAAATGGTTTATACCTATAGGAATACAGATTATAATGACTGCTGTCATAGCTATTCCAAGTGCCTCAATTAAATGTAAGTTTGAGACAAAGTTCTTGATCTTATTCCGCCATGTATTTAATATATGGTACTTCTGTAAAGTATTGTGGCTCTCAATGAAAGTAATGATTTCATCTTGCTTAAGTGCATCAAGTTCTACAGTATTGGCCTCACTTTTAAGGGAATCTTCTATTAAATTATCTAATTGCACGTATAAACTCCTCCTTTTCACTATTATCAATGTTGAATCCTTTGTTGGATAAAGCTTTTCTCAACTTATCTTTTGCGTGAAATAACCTTGATTTTACGGTCCCTTCGCTGCAATTAAGAATATTTGATATTTGTTGTATACTCATGTCACTGTAATAAAATAATGTCAGTACAATTCTATGTTTTGAAGGAAGTGATTTAATGAATTCTAATATAGTGGCATTTTCTTCGTTTTGAATAGCCGAATTCTCAGGCTGACTAAGATTATTTGAAGTATTAGTATCCAAGTTATAAAGTTCCTCCTCCATATTAACTGGATTATTTTTATTTTTTTTAATGAAATTAGAACATTGGGTTATCGTTATCCTATACAGCCATACATCGAATGCTTCAAGACTATTCAGTTTGTGAATTTTCAAAAAAACCTGAAGAAAAACCTCTTGAACCACATCTTCGGCAGATTGCTTGTTTTTTAAGATAAGATAGGTGGTTCTAAAGACTTTCTGGTTATATATACTGAAAAGTTTCCTAAAGGCTATATTGTTTCCCTTTTTTTACTTCTGAGAGTAGAGATATATCAGCCATATTTTTCCCCCTAATCATGTAATCTAGATTACTATTATATAGTCAATAGAAGTTAGGAAAAAGTTCAAAAAATGTAAAAAAGCATATTAAACAATTATATACTTTTAATATTGTACTAAGAAGAGCAACTCATTGTAAATATAATACATTGATGGAGGGAAGAGAATTTCATTAACAGTCAATTGCCTGTGCAATAAGCTACCTACATCTATACTTCAATGGTATTTGAGCTTTAGCAATTCCTAAAATTTAACCTGCTTTTTACTTCAGCGTAAAACAAAATAAAACATTGTTTAGTAAAATGTTAATATAAATATGGTCCTATATATCCAGCGAAGCTCTTAAGATTACTCTTGCACCAAGAACAGATTAAGGTTATCTTTAGTGTTACTTTTGTGTAGGTAAGAACTGATGAATGAGAAAGAAGAGAGGTGGATAAAATGAAGACGCTAAATATTTGTATTGACATTGACGGAACAATAACTGATCCTTATTATTGGCTGGATTTTGCCAATGAGTATTTTAACAAGTGCATAACTAAGGAACAGGTAACGGAATATTATGTGCATAAGGTTATGAACATAGAAGAGGATGAATATGACAGCTTTTATGCAGAGAATAAATTCAAAATACACTCTGAGGAAAAAATCAGAGATGAGGTTGAAGTCATATTAAAGAACCTTAATGTAATGCATAATATATATTTTGTTACAGCAAGAGATAAGGAATTGGAAGTGCTAACACACTTATATTTAAGAGAAAATCAAATTCCCTATGATGAATTATTTGTTCTTGGAAGTACTGACAAAGTAGAAAAAGCAGTGGAACTAAAATGCAGTGTATTTATTGAAGATAGCTATGAAAACGCAATTCAATTATCAAATGCCGGTTTTATGGTTCTTCTTTTGGATACAAACTATAACAGAAAACCTTTAAATGAAAATATTTTAAGGGTTTATAGCTGGAAGGAAATAGCTTTAATTATAAATGAACTGTTTTTGCAAGATAAGGCAATGTAGAAACAGTTCATTTTTTGTTGTAAAATTTATATATAGAATACAGAAAGTCTATTACAAGCTTCCTTCGTAAAAAAACTTGAAGATTGGATATTTTTACTTGGCACAATGTAAGACTTTTATTATGTTCTATATAGTGAACAAAGGAGGAATGCATATGAAAATAAAAAGTATAGGTTTAAAAACTTTGTTGTGTATAGTTCCTGTATTTATACTATCTATGTCATTGATTACGCTGTTTAGCTATAACTATAGTATTAATACAGTAAAGAACGAAAACAAAGCCAAGATGGAAAATCAGCTTAAAGCACAGACCGAAGCTATTGAAAACAGCCTGAATAGGCATGCAAAGATTCCGGAAATGCTTGCGAAAACTGTAGAAGCTTCCGGACTTCAGTTGAATAAGGATAACTATAAACTACTGGTTACAAAAGCTGCTGGGGCTAATGACGAAACCTTTGGAGCGGGTATTTGGTACGAGCCTTATTTATATAATAAAGATGAAAAGTACTTTGGACCTTACGCATACAAGGAGAATGGAACAGCAGTATATACAGATGATTACAATAAGCCTGAGTATGATTATCCTCAATATGACTGGTATAAGATAGGAAAGAACACTAATGAAACCATTAAATGGTCTCAGCCTTATGTGGATGATGTAACAAAGGTAACTATGCTTACGGCTACAGCACCCTTTTATGATTCAAATAAGAACTTTATGGGAGTAACTACAGCGGACATTGATTTATCTACTTTGCAAAAGATGATAGGGAATATAAAAATAGGTGAAAAAGGTAATGCTTTTTTAATTGACAAGGATGGACTATTTATAACAAATGAGAACAAGGACAAGGTGATGAAAGCAAAGATAGGGGAGGACTCCAACAAAAACCTAGCTGAGCTTGGAAAAAGCATGTTGACTAAGAAAAGTGGAGAGGGAACCTTTGATGATAATACAAATGGAGTTACAAACGTATTTTATTCATCAATACCAGAAACGGATTGGATAATTGCTTTAACAATTCCACAAAAAGAGCTTAACGCCAGTTCTCATGATTTGCTTATTAAGCTTCTTATAGTAATGATCATATCCATTGTAGTTGCATTGATTATTATATCGATTTTCTCCAACTATCTTGCAAAGAGACTTAGAAAAATCAATGACTTTGCAATAAAAGTAGCAGAAGGTGATTTGTCAGGCAGATTGGTAATCAAATCTGAGGATGAAATAGGGAAAATGGGTAACTATTTAAATGAAATGTCATTCAGCATGGCAAATATGGTCAAGTCTATTATGAGCGGTTCTCAGCTGGTAAGTGCTGAAAGTGAGGAATTGGTTGCTTCAGTTGAGGAGATGACTGTAAAAA
>JAEZDX010000116.1 GCA_023417975.1 Bacillota bacterium | reverse complement strand
TTCTACGCTCGCCATAATATTCTCCGCTTTCAGTACCGTAACTAAAGCTATAAATTTCACTGCTGCTTTCCTTAAGCGTTCCTGTGAAGTACATCTCCCGTTTTTCTTTATTATACAAATCAATAATCCCATTTCCTATAAGGGAATGATTTGTTTCATTAATACGTAACGGTTCATATAAAAAGGTTTCGATACGGCTTATAATGTCATTGTTCATGCTGTTTTCTATTTTTATAACAATGTTGTCTGCAGACGCTTTCCAGTTTGAAAACACAAAGTAACCTATTATGCTAAAAGAAATTAAAGTAAGTAATATAAATAAAATGCTCATTATAAATCTCATGGAAAATTTTCTCATACTACTTTTTCCTCCTACCAATTAACAGTTGATATTCTGCAATATTCAACAAAATTCCCAATATTTCAACATAACAATAATATCATAAAGTTCGGAATTATTCTATAATAGTAAGTATAAGGGTATTGCTTTGAAAAATGTTCTTATAGATAGTAAAATAGATAATTATACAAAAGATAAGGAGTTGGGAAAGGTTTGGGATTCTATGTTTTAGTAACTATGATAGGGTTTGCTTTACTTGGATGTTATTTTTTAAAAGGAAATCATTTCAAGATGCATAAGAAATTAAGTAAAAGTATTACTGCTATGGTAATACTGCTTTTGGTTGTTTTCAGCGGGACAGCATGCGGCAATATTCAGGTATTTAACCAAGGTGAGGGAACATCCTCCAAAAACGATAGTAAGCAAGTGGAGCATACTGTAGATAATTCAGGAAAAGAATTAAGGGTGCATTTCATTGATGTTGGACAAGCAGATTCTATACTCATTCAATTAGGTGACACTGCTATGCTGGTAGACGGAGGAAATAACGAAGATGGGACAATAGTTAAGCAGTATTTGAAAAAAAATAATGTCAGAAAATTGGATTATGTAGTTGGTACCCATGCCCATGAGGATCATATAGGAGGCTTGGACGAGGTCATAAAGTCTTTTGAAGTAAGCAAGGTATATTTTCCAAAGCAAACTGCAAATACCGTAACCTTTAAGGATTTTGTAAATGCTGTGAAGAATAAAGGTTTGAGTTTTACGGAACCGAAGGTTGGCGACAAATTCAAGCTTGGGGATGCTGAGTGCACTATAATGGCACCTAAGAGCACAACTTATGAAGATGCTAATGATTATTCAATCGTATTAAAGATAACTTATGGGAATACATCGTTTTTACTCACCGGCGATGCTGAGGCAAAATCTGAAAAGGAGATTGTGTCCGGAGGCATGGATATATCCGCTCAGGTGCTAAAGGTTGGGCATCATGGTAGTAGTACCTCAACAAGTCAGGCGTTTTTGGATAAAGTAAATCCTAAATATGCAGTTATTTCTGTGGGGGAAGACAATAATTATGGACATCCGGCTCAAAGTACTTTAAAAAAACTTTCAAATAAAGGGATAAAAGTGTATAGGACTGATGAAAGCGGCAATATTATAGCAATAAGTGACGGAGTAAACATAAGCTTTATAACAGAGACGACATTTACGCCAAAGTAGAGGAGTGATAGATGTGAAAGTAGTGATTGACAGATTTGAAGGAGAATATGCAGTTTGTGAGAAAGATGACAGGACTATGATAATGCTTAAAAAAAATGAAATTCCACTGACAGCTGAAGAAGGAGATGTACTTATAATAGAAGCAGGCAACATAATACTAGACAAGGAAGAAACAGAAAAAAGAAAAAGAGAAATTGAAAGACTTACGGAAGATATGTGGCAATAAAACTTTAATGGTTTTTTCTTAAGTTTAAATTCTTGCATCTCTGCATAGATTGAGAATTTCGTAATTATTTACGAACAAATGTTTGCATAAACGCAAAGATATAGTATAATAGTAATAGAGGTTATTATGTTTCAAGAGTAGAAAGAAGGGGTTAAAGTGTTTGATTACGAGCTTAAGACGTCTTTGAAGGAGCATAAGATTATTACTATTATGTATCAAAAAAATAATGAAATTACACAGCGAAACATTAAGGTGATCAAGATAGACAAGGATGATGTAGAAGCATATTGTTACCTTAGACACCAAATCAGGCACTTTAAGAAAGATAACATTCTTGCAGCCATGAGTGGCAAATATAAATATCATGCATGAAAAATGGCCTGTCTGTGTTATGTATAAAGCAATAAATAAAGTTTTTGGATTTTTTATGAATATGAGTACACCCTGAAGGGTGTATTTTTGTTTTCAAGTTTAATACATCATTTTACACATTGAAATTATACAGGTATAATATTTACTAGGGTATATATAATTAATGTGGGTAAAAGGATGAGAATAAATGAAAAAGCTAATATGTAAGATCGGCATTGGTCTGATACTGTGTGCAGCGGCATCATATTTCCTGATTCCAAAGGGAATGGATATGTATAATATGTATACTGCTGACAAATATTATGACTTAGGTAAGGTAGCTTTGGAAAGCAATCAATATGATGAAGCTACTGAGTATTTTGAAAAAGTTCTAAACTATAACAATGAAAGAAAGAGAGATGTAGACTTAAAGCTTAAAGATATTAAAGATGAAAAGGAAGCAAGAGATAGGTTCAATGAAGCCGAAGAGTTGTACAAAAATAAAGAATATATAGAAGCTATGAATATATACGAACAGATATCCGATAAGGCTAAAGGATATTATGAAATAGCTCAAGGAAAAGTTATTATCTGCAGAAATATCTACATAAACGACAATATAAACAAGGCAAAAACTGAGGCTGAAGGAAGCAGATATGATTCTGCTATAACATATTTGGACAATATATTGAAGCTTGATTCTACATATGAAGATGCGGTTATGCTCCGAGGTCAGTATAGCAGAGAAATCAAGAGATTAGCGGAAGAGGCAAAAGAGGCAGAAAAAAAGCAAGATATTGCTTCAAATAGTACTGTACAAAATCAAAATATAAATCAAAACTCCTTATTGGACTTGCCATAACATTCCTCCTTAACCAGTAATTTAATAGAGTAATAAATACAGCATTACACATACTTATATTGCAATAACAAATTGCAACAAAAACAAAATAAATTTAAATTAATAGGAGGAATTGACATGAGTAGCAGAAGTAATAGAGCATTAGTACCACAGGCTAGACAAGGACTTGACAAATTTAAAATGGAAGCTGCAAGAGAAGTTGGAGTTAACCTTTCAGAGGGCGACAATGGAGATAAGACTTCAAGAGAGAACGGTTCCGTTGGAGGACAGATGGTAAAGAAAATGGTTGAGAGCTACGAAAGCGGAATAAAGTAATATAGCAGGATAAAAGCCGAGGATAATATCTTCGGCTTTTATTATTGGTAGAGGTAATTAAATTGGATGGATATTATAGATGTATACGTTTTATAATTATTCAGTGCAGTTATTGATTAAATGTACGTAATACAGCCAAAATTGTTGTTGCTTTTTTAATTGAATTGTTGTATCATAGGGATATACCAAAGAAAAAGCGAATAATTTTGCTAAAAAATTGAATAATGTTCGTAAATACCTATATATGTTTAGTAATATGGACTAAATGTTTCTACCGGGCTGCCGTAAATTGTCCGACTATGGGTGTTTATATAGACGGCTTTACTTGTTTTAAATTAAGGGTAGACAATGCTCTATCTATAATATTGTGAGGTCTTTATATAAGCTTTCCATCTTGAAACATCAAAATGGAGAGCTTTTTTTGTTTGGTAAATTAACAAAGAGGTGCAGGAAATGGAGTTATTAAAGAATAAAATATTAACTGATGGAGTAGTAATCGGAAATAGTATTTTAAAAGTGGACAACTTTCTTAATCATCAGTTAGATATAGCATTATTTAATGAAATAGGTAAGGAGTTCAAAAGGCTATATGAGGGGGAGAACATAACAAAGATATTGACTATAGAAGCTTCAGGTATAGCAATAGCCAGTATAGCAGCTCAATACTTCAACGTTCCTGTATTATTTGCGAAAAAGTATTCCGGTAACAACATGGATGCAGAAGTATACGAATCAGAGGTTTATTCTTTTACAAAGAATCAGTCATATAAGGTTAGAGTTTCGAAAAAGTATATTTCAAATACAGATAGGATTTTAATTATTGATGACTTCCTAGCAAACGGCAGAGCTCTTTTAGGCTTGAGTGACATAGTCAATCAAGCAGAAGCTCAGGTTGTCGGAGCAGGCATTGTAATTGAAAAAGCATTTCAAAATGGAAGAGAGCTTGTAGAGAAGGAAGGCATAAGAGTAGAATCACTGGCAATTATTGAATCTATGCAGGATGGTACTGTAATTTTTAAGAATTAGTTAAATGCTGCTGCTTATAGCCGCAGATAAGAAATATAATAAGGACTATATTTTGGGAGGGTTAATCAATGAAAAAATTAACGTCAATAGTACTTTCATTAGTACTTGTGTTAGGAGTATTTCTAACAGGTTGTTCAAAGGAATCAGAAGGGGACAAGCCAGCAGCAGGCTCAGGAACATCCGGAAAGCTGAAGGTGGGCTTTTTGTATGTTGGACCTATAGGAGACGGTGGTTACACTTATGCTCATGATCAGGGAAGATTATATCTTCAGAAAACTTTAGGAGATAAGGTAGATGCATCATCCTATAAGGAAAGTCTTGCAGAAGACGATGCAGCTGTAGAACAGGCTTGTGAAGATATGATAAGCAACGGAGTTAAGGTTATATTTGGTACAAGCTATGGTTTTATGAATGGAATGAAGAAAAATGCAGAAAAGCATCCTGACATAAAGTATTTACACTGTTCAGGTTATGAAATGGCTGACAACATGGGTAATTACTTCGGAAGAGATTATCAGGTTAGATACTTATCAGGTATAGTTGCAGGAATGAAGACTAAGTCAAACAAAATAGGTTATGTTGCAGCAATGCCTATTCCTGAATGTGTAAGAGGAATAAATGCATTCACTATGGGAGTTAAATCCGTAAATAAGGACGCAGTAGTTAAGGTAACTTGGACAAACACTTGGTATGATCCTGCTAAGGAAAAAGATGCTGCAAAGGCATTGTTGGATCAGGGCGTAGACGTTATAGCACAGCATCAGGATACTACAGGACCACAGCAGGCAGCAGAAGAAAAGGGAGTTTGGTCTATAGGTTATAACTCAGATATGAGCAAGGCTGCACCAAATGCGTACATGACAGCTCCAATTTGGAACTGGGGACCATACTATGTTGATCAAGTTCAGAAGATAATCGGTGGAACATGGAAGGCTGAAAGCTATTGGGGTGCTATCGATGCAGACGATACAAAGAGCATAATATACCTTGCTCCGCTTACAAAGAATGCTCCGGAAGGCGCTCAAGCAGCAGTTGATAAGGCAAAGCAAGACATTCTTTCAGGTAAGCAGAAGGTGTTTGTAGGACCTATAAAGGATAACACCGGAGCACTTAAGGTTAAAGAAGGCGAAGTTATGTCCGATAAGGATATGTTAAGCTTTGACTGGTTTGTTGAAGGTGTTGAAGGTAAGGTAAAATAAAAAAAGTAAATTAAAAAGGGTGATACTGTGAGTAATGTTCCATATATATCCATGAAGGAAATAACAAAGACCTTTGGTAAGGTAGTGGCAAACAATAATATAAACTTAGAACTGTACAGTGGAGAGGTCCATGCACTATTGGGGGAAAATGGAGCAGGAAAGAGTACACTTATGAACATTCTGTCGGGGATTTATGTCCCTGACAGAGGTTCTATTTTTGTTAATGGAAAGGAAGAGAAGTTTTCTTCTCCCAAGGATGCCATTAAGTTTAAGATAGGAATGGTACATCAGCATTTTAAGCTGGTAGAGGTCATGACCGGGCTTGAAAATATAATGTTAGGTCAAAAGACCAGCCTTTTTATGAATAAGAATAGAATACAAAAGGAAATAAAAGATATTGTAGACAGATACGGCTTGGACATTGATTTTAATAAGTGCGTTTATGAAATGTCCGTAGGAGAAAAGCAGATTCTTGAAATTATTAAAGTGCTATATAGAGGAGCTAAGGTACTTGTATTGGATGAACCTACTACTGTGTTTACACCTCAGGAAACAAAGAAACTGTTCAAAATAATGAACAAGATGAGGGAACAAGGCTGTGCGGTTATATTCATAAGCCATAAAATGGACGAAGTTATGGAGATTGCCGATAGCATAACAGTGCTTAGAAAAGGAGAAACGGTAACTACTCTTAAAAAGCAGGAAACAAGCCCGGAAAATTTAGCGGAATTAATGGTTGGACACGCAGTTGATTTGTCCATAGAAAGAACAAAGGTTGAGAGCGGTGACAATGTCTTAGAGGTTAAAAACCTTTCTGTATATGATGAAAGTGGAATTGAGACAATTAAGAAGTTAAGCTTTAATATAAAATCCGGAGAGATTCTTGGTGTTGCCGGTATCGTAAATAGCGGGCAAAAAGAATTGTGTGAAGCTATCTTCGGCATGCATAAGGTAAAAGAAGGAGAAATTCTCTTTGAAGGAGAAAATCTTCTTGGCAAGTCTACAAGAGAGATAATTAAAAAAGGTATAAGTATGAGCTTCATTCCGGAAGACAGATTAGGAATGGGTTTAGTGGGCTCCATGGATATGGTAGATAATATAATGCTGAAGGAGTATCACCTTCAAAAGGGACTTTTCATAAATAAAAAGCCTGCAGCTGCTAAGGCTAAGGAAATAGTTAAGCAGTTAAAGGTAAAAACTCCGGGAATACATTATCCTGTAAAAAATCTTTCAGGCGGAAATATTCAAAAAATATTACTGGGAAGAGAATTGGCTTCCAATCCGAAGCTTCTGATTATGGCGTATCCTGTAAGAGGGTTAGATGTAAATACATGCTACACAATATATAATTTGATTAATGAACAAAAGGCAAAAGGTGTGGGAGTATTATTTATAGGAGAAGACTTGGACGTACTCATTCAGCTTTGCGATAGAATAGCGGTCATTAACAGAGGAGAAATTACAGGTACTGTTAATGCGGCGGGGACATCAAAAGAAGAGCTCGGTTTGCTTATGATGGGGCATAAAAATAAGGTGCAGCAGGAGGTTGTTTAATTGCTTAGATTTGTAAAAAGAGATGAAATAAGCAAGAGGAAAAGTGCGTTTATCAGGGTTGCAGCAGTTGTTCTTGCACTATTATTTTCTGCCATATTTTTATCTGTATTAAATTTTGATCCTATAAAGATTTATAATGGCCTTTTAAAGGGAGCCTTTGGATCAGCTTATTCTATAAGAGAAACAATAACAAAGGCTGTTCCTTTGTGCATAGCTGCACTTGGAATTGCGGTAGCTTTTAAAATGCAGTTTTGGAATATAGGAGCTGAGGGCCAAATTATGATGGGGGCCTTTGCAGCATCTATTTTCGGACTATGGACACCAAATCTTCCTAAGCCGCTGCTGCTGCTTGTCATGGCTGTAGCTGCAGTAATCGGAGGAAGTCTTTGGTCGTTGCTTCCGGCTGTATTCAAGTCAAAGTGGGGAACTAATGAAACTATCGTTACTTTAATGATGAATTATATTGCAATAAAATGGGTAACATTTTTGCAGTATGGTCCCTGGAAGGATCCGAAATCCATGGGCTTTGCAAGAATAGCACCCTTTCAAAAGAGCGCACTGCTGCCAAAGGTATTTGGTATAAATATCGGTTGGATTATAGCATTGGTACTTATAGCAGTAATTTATGTATTTATGAATTATACGAAAAAGGGATATGAGATTGCAGTACTTGGAGAAAGTGAGAATACTGCACTATATTCCGGGGTTAACATAAAAAAGACTATTATAATATCCATACTGTTAAGCGGAGGCTTATGCGGCCTTGTAGGAATGATTCAAGTATCCGGTGTCAGCGGCAGTTTGGCAGATAATGTTTCCGGAGGGGTAGGCTTTACAGCTATTATTGTGGCTTGGCTTGGATCTTTAAGTGCTCCTTTAATAGCAATAATAGCAGTGTTGTTTGCAGCATTGTTAAGAGGCGCTGCCTTCATTCAGACTACGCTTGGAATACCGGATGCGGTTGCTCAAGTACTTCAAGCATTAATATTATTCTTTGTTTTAGGAAGTGAATTTTTCATACGATTTAAGGTTGAAAAGAAGGCAGGTGCAAGGATATGAATGGAATAATACTATTTTTCGCAGCTGCAGTTTTATCCGGTACACCTTTGTTGTTTGCAACTCTCGGTGAAATAATAATTGAGAAAGTAGGAAACCTGAACCTTGGAGTAGAAGGTTTGATGCTTATGGGAGCCGTAATAGGCTTTAGCATGGGACTAAGCACTAAGAATCCTGCATTGGCTGTGCTGGCTGCCGGAGTAGCTGGTGCCGCAGGTGGATTGATATATGCATTTATAACAGTTACCTTAAGAGCAAATCAAGTTGTTACGGGATTGACGCTAACTACCTTTGGAACAGGCTTTGCCAGCCTATTAGGAAAAAAACTTGTTGGACAGACAGCACCTGAGGCAATTAAGACATTTTTTAAACCATGTCCTATTCCGCTGCTGAGCAAAATTCCTGTAGTTGGACCCATATTCTTTAGTCATGATGTATTTGTTTATTTCGGATATTTAGCAGCTGTAGCTGTTGGAATTTATCTATATAGGACAAGCAAAGGATTAAACCTTAGAGCTATAGGTGAGAATCCGGGATGTGCAGATGCAGCAAGTATAAATATATCTTTGTATAAATATGTTCACATTTGTATCGGAAGTGCCCTTTGCGGATTAGGGGGGGCCTATCTGTCACTTGTTTATATACCTACATGGCAGGATAATGTGGTGGCAGGAAGAGGCTGGATTGCAATTGCCCTAGTTATATTTGCGGCTTGGAATCCGTACAAGGCAATCATAGGCTCATATCTTTTCGGGGGCCTTGGAATCATAGGCTTCAGACTTCAAAATGCAAAGATAGCTATTCCACAATCGATATGGGACATGTTGCCCTATGTAGTAACTATAGTAATATTGGTAATAGTTTCAATGAAAAAATCAAAGAAAAACTCTCCGCCTAAGGGATTAGGTAATGCATACTTCAGAGAAGAGAGATAAAAAAAGTAAGGTCAGCGAAGTTCCTCCTCGCCGGCCTTATTTTTTTATAAAGGCTAAGTGAAAAATAGACGCAGCTGATTTGGGCTGAATATAATGATAGAGTATAGCTGAAAAATATTAATAATGGATATATTGCCCTTATAGGGCATTAAAATATAACTAGTCTGCGGAATAATTAAATGATAAAATAATAATATTATTATAACTTTTGTTACAATTAATTGAAAATGGAGTGATATATTTGTCGGGAAAAAGAGTAAAAAAGTCATCTGGCAAAAAGAAATTAAAGAGAATTTCAATAAATTTAGCACTTTTCTTTATGATGCAGATTTTAATTGGACTGGCCTTCAGTATACCTATGGTTTACTATGGACCATTTTCAAATATTAAGGATGTTGTTGTTACTACGGCAATGACCACCTTTTCACATCAGTACCTGGCTACCTTTTTCTTGAATAATAACGAGATTAATCAAATCATGGAAAAGTATGCAGTGCATGATGAAGACCAAAGCAGTAATTTAAATGAAGTTTCCGTAACTGACGGAGATGTTCAAAAGAGTGATGATCAAGTGCAGCTAGTAAATATAAGCACGGACAAGGTTAAAGGGTATATAATTCTTGTAAAGAATCCTGCTATGGTAAAGACAGTAAGTGCGGATAAAATTGGAGTTAAGGGAATGAAGCTGCTTGATATGGTCAAAGAAAACAATGCTATAGGGGGCATCAATGCAGGTGGCTTCGAGGATGAAGGCGGACATGGCTCAGGCGGAGTTCCCTTAGGTCTGTTGATGACAGATGGAGAAGTAATATATGGAAATCAAAAGGAGAAATATCAGATTATAGGCTTTAATGAAGATCATCAATTGGTGCTTGGAAGGTATACTATTCAAGAGGCTAAGCAAAATAAAATTAAGGATGCGGTGAGCTTCGGACCCTTCCTTGTAGTAAACGGGCAGGGTATGATTAAATCCAACACCACAGTTCCCGGAAGTCTTCAGCCGAGAACTGCTATCGGACAGAGGAAAGACGGAACAATAATTATGCTTGTGATTGACGGAAGGCAGATTAGCAGCTTAGGTGCATCCTTAAAGGATGTTCAGGACATAATGCTTCAGTATGAAGCCTATAATGCAGCAAATCTTGACGGAGGTTCTTCTGCTACTATGGCCTATCAAGGAGCTGTAATAAATAATCCATGCGGTCCATCCGGACCGAGGTATCTTCCGTCGGCGTTTCTTATAACAAAATAATTTCAGAGGATGACAGAAATATGGATTTTATGGAGGCAGCACTGGAACAGGCTAAAATGGCCCTGTATTTAAAAGAAGTTCCTATAGGTGCAGTAATAGTAAAGGATGATAAGATAATTTCAGCGGCATACAACTTAAAGGAAACTACAAAGGACCCTACGGCACATGCGGAGATACTGGCAATCAGAAAGGCCTGTCAAATACTTAATAATTGGAGGTTAACGGGCTGTAGCATGTATGTAACCCTAGAGCCATGTGTTATGTGTGCTTCGGCTATAGCCCAAAGCAGGCTTAGTGATTTGTATGTGGGAGCTCCTGATGTTGATAGAGGTACCGGTAGTTCGGTAATAGATATAGTACAAAACGACCATGTTAATAATATGGTAAAGGTGCATTTGGATTATAATAATGAGTGCAGTGAATTATTGAGTAATTTCTTTAAGAATAGAAGAAATCGATAAACTGTTTGGATGAAGTCCGTTTTATGCCGGCTTGATCGGACAATGAAAGTAGGGGGTAAAAATGAGTTCGAAGCTGAACGAGACCTTGAAAACTTTTGATTTTGAAGCCTTTATGAATGGAAAGCATCATAGCTGCTACGATTTTTTCGGCTGTCATTTTATCAGCAGGAATGGGGTAACAGGCGCTGAATTCATAGTATGGGCACCGGCAGCCGGGAAGGTTAGGGTAGTAGGAACCTTTAACGGTTGGAATGGTGAACACAGTGCTATGAATAAGGATAAAAACGGTATATGGAGCATATTTATAGAAGGCGTTACTGAGGACGATTATTATATGTACGACATTGAAGGTCATGACGGTAAGAGGATAATGAAGTCTGATCCTTATGGGCTATATGGACAGCTTCGACCGGATAATGCCTCTGCTGCGGTAAACCTTGATAGCTATAGCTGGAAGGACAATTACTGGATGGAGCAGAGAGCCGAAAAGAATCTTTATAAGTCACCTATAAATATATATGAGGTACACACGGGATCTTGGAAAACTCATGGACATGAGCAGTTTCTTACCTTCAGGGAATTGGCTGAGGAATTGGTGGATTATGTGTATGATATGGGCTATACCCACATTGAGCTTATGCCGGTTACCGAACATCCTTTGGATGAATCTTGGGGATATCAGACCATAGGTTATTACTGCCTTACAAGCCGCTATGGAAAGCCTGAGGACTTTATGTATTTTGTAGACAGGTGTCATCAAAAGGGCATAGGAGTTATAATTGACTGGGTTCCCGGACATTTTTGCAAGGATGAACATGGGCTATACCGATTTGATGGGTCTTTTTTATATGAAAGCAGTTCGGAACCAAAAAGGGAAAATTATGATTGGGGAACTGCCAACTTTGATTTTGAAAAGAAGCATGTGCACAGCTTTTTAATATCCAATGCACTATTTTGGTTTAAAAAGTACCATATAGACGGAATAAGAGTAGATGCCGTGGCCAATATGATGTATTTAAATTACGGAAAAAAGTCTGGTATGAACTTAAGAAATGAATATGGCGGAGACGAAAATCTGCAGGCGATAGAATTCCTTAAAAATTTAAATAAAACTGTTTTTGAGGAGATTAAGAATCCGTTGATGATGGCTGAGGATTCCTCAATTAAATCCATGGTTACAGCACCCACTTACTTAGGCGGAATAGGCTTTAATTACAAATGGAATATGGGTTGGATGAACGAAACCTTAAAGTATGTGGAGAAGGATCCCGTATATAGAAAATGGCATCACAACAGCATTACCTTTACAATGACCTATGCATATACGGAAAACTTCGTGTTGCCGCTTTCCCATGATGAAGTTGTACACGGTAAAAAGTCACTGATAAATAAAATGCATGGAGATTACTGGAGGCAATTTGCGGGACTTAGGCTCTTACTTGGATACATGATAGGCCATCCGGGTAAAAAATTGTTGTTTATGGGCGGAGAATTCGGTCAGTTTATAGAATGGAATTGTAAACAGGAATTGGACTGGTTTCTTTTGGATTATCCTGCGCACAAGGAAATGCAGCAGTATTCAAAAAGCCTTAACCGACTGTATCTATCGGAAAAATCCTTATGGCAGCTTGATCATGAAAGCCAAGGCTTCACGTGGATAGATTATCAAAATTGTGAATTCAGTATTGTTGCTTTTATGAGAAAGGCAGAGGATGGTGACTACAGCATTGCCATTTATAATTTTACACCTATGGTGCATTATGATTATAAAGTAGGTGTGCCTGAGAACAAAGTTTACATAGAAGTATTTAACAGCGACAGCAAGGAATTTGGAGGGTCAGGACAGACAGTGGAAGGTACAATCAATGCTTTTGACGAGCAGTGGAACGGACAGCCCTATCATATAAAAACAAAGATACCTCCTCTCGGTTTTGTATTGCTAAAACCTAAGATGGAATAAGAGAGAGCTATATTGTTACGCAGAGCGGCGTAATAATATAGCTCTTGTTTTATCGACGAAAAAATTTAATAATTACGTATATTTCGTGCAATTAATACATAATTTGATACCCATGTTGTTTAAAAATAAATTTCGTTGATGTATAATACTATGTAAATGAATGAATATTTTACATCTACATGTAACTTGTTGGGGGCGGTAATATAGAATCCTATAATATAAATATAGGCACCAATATAAATTTACAAACTAAAGTGAAATACGATACGCCTAAATGCAGAGAGCATTTTAAATGTGTATTTGAACAAAATCCGCTAATTAGCCTGATTATCTCACCGAAGGACGGAAAAGTTATGGATGCAAATACTGCAGCCAGCAAGTTTTACGGCTATTCAAAAAGAGAACTGACGGCTATGAATATATCGGATTTAGACATGTTTTATGAAAAAGCTCTGCTTCAAGAGCTTGAAGAGCTAGTTGAACGTAATGAAAAGAGTGCTGAGTCCAGACTGGCAGCTTTTCGGCATAGAACAAAAGCCGGAGAGTTAAAGGATGTAGAAGTGTACTGCAGCGCAATAGATATGCTTGGAGAAAGGATGCTGTATTTTCAGATTATAGATATTAGCGCAAGAGTCCAAGCAGAAAAACTGCTTAAAGAGAGTGAAGAGAAGCTAAAAGCAATTGTGGAATTATCTCCGGATGCCATAATTGTATGTCAGGATTTCAAGATTATTTTCGCAAACAGTAAAGCTTCAAAGCTGCTAGCATCAGAAAGCACAGAATTAATATCAAGGTCTATAACGGATTTTTTGGATGATAACTATATATCAAAATCCATATTAAGAATGGATGAAGAAGCGCTAAAGAAAAGGGTGGTTTCCGCAATACCGGCTAAGGTTGTTGATACTCAAGGAAGAAATATCGATGTGGAGATATCCGCAGCAGCTATATTTTACAATGGACAACCTTCCGTTCAGCTTGTAATAAGGGATATTTCCGAGGATAAGAGAGAAATAGAAAGAGCAGTAAATATTCAAAAGCAAGGTCTGGCAAAAAAGTTTCCCATAGAAGGCAAAGCGGAATTAAGTTACCTATGGATACCGGCAAAAGGAGTAAGCGGTGATTTTTATCAACTACATAAGATTAATGAAGATTTAGTACTGGGCATTATGGGAGATGTAAGCGGTAAAGGCGTTACGGCGGCGCTAAACGTATCTGCATTAAAGATAATGTTTTATGATGCTTTGAATATCACAACCGATCCTGTAGAAGTTTTGAGATATATAAATTCAATGGTATTAAAGCATATAGATGACGATTATATTGCAGCCAGCTGTTTTAGAATAAACTTTAAGGAAAAAAGTATAACGGCAGTAGGTGCCGGAATAAGTGAGTTTATACATTATAAGAATGATAATAGCTGGAGGAATGTTTTCGTAAAGGGGCCATTCTTAGGTATGTTTGAGAACAGCCATTTTGGGCAAAGTGTAATAAATTTTGAGACGGGAGACAGGCTGCTTTTTTATACTGACGGGTTGAATGAGATTTTTGAAGAAGAGGGCTGTATTGAACAGCTGCAAAGCATGAGCTCTACTGAATTTTGCGAGGCTGTAAAGAGAAGAGTCAGTAGTTTTTCCGGACATATAGATGACTGTACGTGTATAATAATGGATCTATGATAAAGCTTACAAGGGAGGAAATTGATTTGAAAATATGTAATAGCGTCATTATCTATGGACTTAGTACATATGAGCAGGTGATTGATCAAATACAGCAGGAGCTAAAACTGGAGGATGGTGTGTTTGATGTAAAGCTCATACTGACGGAAGCAATAACAAATGCTTTCCTGCATGGAAATAAAGGCGATGTTTCTAAGCCCATAAATATACTTTATAGTTATGATGGCGGAAATATTCATATAGAGGTACAGGACTGCGGAGAGGAAAATAAACAAATAACCATTCCTAAGGAGTTGTCCTTGGACAGCCTTATGGACGACAGCGGCAGAGGCTTATATTTAATAAATTGTTTTTCCGATAGTGTGCAGTTTTCAAAGAACAAATTAATAGTGGACAAGAATATTACTAGGACTAATTAAGAGGTGATTAAAATTGAAAATGAGTTTAAGAATGAAGCTGACTTCGGTATTTGTGATATTAATAGCTTTGCCATTAGCAGTCTCAGGTTTTACATCCTACTACAATTCATCAAAGGCGCTTCAAGCAGCTGTAGAAAGTGAATTAAAAGCTACTTCTGCAAGTACTGCTGAAATTATAAATAATGAAATGAATTCCATAAAGGACTATGTAAGTGTGGCAAGTAAGAATGGTGTTTATGCTGAAGTGTTGTCAAACGAAGCTTCAGGTGACAGCGTTAAGACAAAAGCATACGAAGAATTAAGTTCCATATACAAGGATAGTGCTGTCAAATTGGAAAGCTTAACTATAGTGGATAATAGCGGTAAAGGTGCCATCAGTAATGAGGGGATATCCAGCAGCCTAAATGTGGCTGATAGAGATTACTTTAAGAGTGCTATATCGGGAAAAAGTGCCGTAAGTGATGTGTTAACCTCAAAACTGACTAACGAAGCTGTAGTTTCGGTTTGCTCACCAATTACGCAGAATAACAAAGTCATTGGTGCCTTGGTGGCAACGGTGAAGTTCTCGGAAATTTCAATGCATGCTTCCAAGATAAAGATAGGTGATAGCGGATATAGCTACATGATTGATAAAAGTGGAATGATTATAAGTCATCCGGATACTAAAAAGATAATGCAGGAGAATTTGAGTAATACGGATAGTAAAGAACTAAAAGCCTTGGTTGAGAAAATGAAGAAAGGTGATGCAGGGGATGGATCATATACCTATGGAGGTGAGAGAAAATATGCAGCCTTTGCTCCGGCAGGCAATTGGGCCCTTGTTGTTACAGCACCTTTTAAAGAATATATGAAACCGGCTAATAACATAAGAAATATTACGCTTATACTTACTATAGCTTTTGTAATAGTAGGTATAGCTGCTGCATATTTATTTTCAACAAAAGCTGTTATCAATCCTATAAAAAAGCTGGAAAAGCTTATGACAGCAGTAGGGCACGGTGATTTGTCCGTTAGAGCTCATATTAAAACCGGGGATGAGCTGCAGGTTTTAGGGGAGTGCTTTAACGAGATGCTGAAGGAACAGGAGGACATTGTATATAGAGTCAGAGAAGGATCGGACAATCTTGCTGCGGCATCTGAAGAGATGGCATCCTCCGCTCAGGAAATAAGTGCTGCCTCTGAGGAAATAGCATCAAGTATACAAGAGGTATCAGCGGGCTCTCAGCAGCAAAATAGTTCGGTAATAAGTGCATCGCAAGTTTTAGTGCAATTGTCTAGCCTTGTACAGCTGGCACAGGCAAAGGCAAACTCAGCTAATGTTAACGCCGATGATACAAAAGCTGCAGCTGAAAGCGGCAGAAAGATGGTAGTTGAGACTGTAGAGGCTATGAACATCATAAACAGCAGTACCGATGAAACCGCAAACGGCCTAAAGGTAATTAATGAGCTTTCTGTTAAGGTTAGAACAATTATAGATACTATTAATGCCATAGCCGAACAGACTAATTTATTGGCGCTAAATGCAGCCATTGAGGCAGCAAGAGCAGGGGAACACGGCAGAGGCTTTACCGTAGTTGCAGAAGAGGTAAGAAAGCTGTCGGAGCAATCCAATGAAGGAGCTAAAGAGATAAGCACCTTAATCGGTCAGATGGTTAGTAATATTGAAAAAGCCGTAGAATCCATGGATCATGCTATTAATGCCGTAAATAATGGGGTTGTTGTAGTAAATGATACGGATATTGCGCTAGTTAATATTATCAATGCTGTGGATAAGATAGCGGATGATGTGAAAGAAATCGCGGACCTCACAAAGGATGAAGTTGCTACCTCGGATGAGATAATAAAGCTCATAGATAATATCGGTACGATTTCCGAAACAAATTCTGCTAACAGTGAGAATGTTGCAAGTTCAGCAGAAGAGCAGACAGCTACGGTGGAGACACTGGCAGCCACCTCTGAGGAGATAAGTACTATGGCAGAAGAGCTTGAGAGAATGGTAGCTAAATTTAAAATTGGGAGTGAGAAATAATGAGCACTGCAGAGGGAAATAGTATAGTTATTAATATAGTGGAGAATTTTTCAGTGGAAGCGGCAGGGCAGTTCAGAGAAAGTGCAAAGGAATATGTAGAAAAGGGCACGACCAATTTCGTGCTGGACTTCAGCAGCTGCAAATTCATAGACAGTACCGGCCTTGGCGTTATTGTGGGCATTTACAAGAAGTGCCTTGAGCATAAGGGCACGGTAAAGCTACAGCATTTGAATGCGGATGTGCTTAAGGTATTCAAGATGACAAGACTGGATAAGGTGTTTGAAATCCAACCGTAAACTGCGGGAGGAATTGGGTTATACCGTAAGAAGATATCTTCTTTTCAAGATATCTTCTTACATTCTTCTTGCAAACTTATTGCAAAAATATTAGACGAACATGAGTGTTGATGCTTCAGCTGGATAACCACACCTATATTGCTAACAGATTTGATATTGTAATTTAAGAATAAATCTAGTATAATTGTTAATTGACACGACATGGAGAGATGTCCGAGTGGCCGATGGTACCTGCCTCGAAAACAGGCGTACGGTTAATAGCCGTACCGTGGGTTCAAATCCCACTCTCTCCGCCAAGGTTAAGAGTTTACCGAGAGGTAAGCTCTTTTGTTTTTTTGTAAGGGATTTGAACCCGCGAGGGCGCAAAGCGTTAAGAAAATGTGATGTTATCACATTTTTAGATTTGCGAAAGGAGGCAGGACCCGATCTCGGGTGCCGATGTAATTGCTGGGAAGCAGCAAGAAAATTCCAACCTCTCCGCCAAAATGAAAAGCTCCGGCAGTTTTCGCTAGAGCCTTTTAATATAGATTTCATAATTTTTAGTTACTCAAGGATTGTAAGTCCCCACTTTTTCAATTCTATAAATATAGTCTCCAAGCTCTTACCTTTTTCAGTTAACTCATATTCAACCTTTGGAGGAATTTCCGGATAGACGATTCTTTTGACTAGGCCGAATTTCTCCAACTCTCGCAGCCTAAGGGATAGCGTTTTAGGACTTATTCCATCCAGAGAGCGTATCAAATCTCCAAATCTCATTTTTCCATCTATCAATAAATCTCTTATTATTAGAAAAGTCCATTTACTACCTATGATATCTATTGCAGCTTCGATAGGACATTTTTCATTAGAATTACCTCGTTCAAGTTTAACTTCCGACATAAATAAAACCCCCTTCATGTACTGATCTTACCCAATTGTTACTTTTATGAAATTATATGAAGAAAATATCACTACTTTTCAGAATATAGTATAAATAATATAATAACAATAAGCAAGAAACTTAAATAAAAGGGAGATTGAAATTATGAATGTTTTTAGAGAGTATACTTTAAAAAATATAAACTTAAAGAACAAAATTGTTATGCCGCCAATGTGCATGTACTCTGCTGACGAAACCGGTATGGCAAATGATTTTCACTACAATCATTACATTACAAGAGCAGTTGGTGCAGTAGGTCTTATAATAGTTGAAGCTACAGGAGTAGTTGAAAATGGAAGGATATCGGACAATGACTTAGGAATTTGGAATGATAAGCAAATAGATGGGCTGAAAAAAATTGTTGATGGGGTTAAAAAGTATGGCTCCAAAATTGCAATACAATTAAATCATGCCGGAAGAAAATATACAGGAACAGCTGGCCCGGCAGTAGCCCCAAGTGCAGTTAGAGTTGATGAAAAAAGTACAATGCCTAAACAATTAACTAAAGCTGAAATAAAGGAAATTGTACTAAGCTTCAAAGAGGCGGCTAAAAGAGCGGATAAAGCGGGCTTTGAGGCTATAGAAATCCATGGTGCCCATGGTTATTTGATACATCAATTTTTATCACCATTATCAAATTTAAGAGAAGATGAATACGGCGGTGATATAAAAAATAGAACTAGATTTCTTAAGGAAATATTACAGGCTGTAACGGAAGTATGGCCAAAAGAAAAAGCAATTTTGCTTAGGATATCAGCTCATGATTATAAAGATGGCGGAATAACACCGGAGGATATGGTGGAAATCATAAATGAAATAAAAGAGTATATTGATATAGTCCATGTAAGCTCCGGTGGTTTAGTGCCGGCAGAGATAAAAGTATATCCAGGATACCAAGTGAATTTTGCAAGCTTAATTAAAGAAAAATGTAACATTCCTACAATAGCTGTTGGATTAATTACAGATGTTAATATGGCTGAAGAAATAATATCCAATGGCAGAGCGGATTTGGTGGCAATTGGCAGGGAGCTTTTAAGAAATCCATACTTTGTATTAAGTGAAGCAAAGGTTAGAAACTTGGATTTTGATTATCCGGAGCAATATAAACGTGCTTTTAAATAATACTTTGCGGGCTATCTAAGTTAGAGAGAGCCGCACAATAAGTGGAGATGCACAAACTATTTATTCAACAGTATTGTGACATCTCCTTGTGCTTAATTACTTATTTTGAAATTGTTGGTACAGATTTTTCAACTATTCCAAATCTACAACTCAATCAGGCTTTAGATATGCATTTTTTAGGGCAAGCATATTGGCAAGCTCCACAATCAACGCATACAGAGCCATTAATCAATCTTTTTCCATCTTTTTCTTTCATTATACATCCAACAATACATACTCTTTGGCAAGTTCCACAACCGACACAATCCAATTTATTAATTTTTCTAGGCATAGTTTTACCCCTTAATTAGAGTGTCTGTTTAAAAGAATCAACTGTAACTTCTAAGACTCTGGTTAAAAATGGGTATTTTTCTCTCATCATATTATAGTGATCCCCATCTCTTAAAAACTTGCCGGTTCCTTCAAGTAAAAATCCGGTTCCCATGTAGTTATATCCCATTACTTCCTTACTACCAAGTGTTAATTTAATTTTAGGATTGTCATTAATATTTTCTTCTGTCTTAAGCATAGCGGCGGCAGGAATTAGTACTTTATTTCCGTCTACAGTAACTAAATAGCTGTTCCATGTATTAGCAACATGAGCTTCGTTATTTGAACAAGTTACAATAGAAACTACTCCTTCATGATTTAATACCTCAAAAAATTTCTCTGTGAACATTTTATACTCCTCCTTGAATTGCGGATAGATAATATCGTCGACAACTGTTGTCTACATTAATATTATGATGTTTTTTAATTTTTGTCAATAAAATATTTTGCAAAGAAATGTATACTAGATGTTGTATAAGTAGCTTGAATGAGAATAAATAATAGGATATTATTAATAAAAGATTAAATATATTAAAGGAGCATAAATAAAATGAAATTTTCAGTTGGAGTAGAATACGCATTACACTGCTTATTATATATGGTCAATTTAGAGGAAGGTAAGTCAGTTGGAATAAGTGATTTAGCAACATTTCAAGGTATATCAGAAACTTATTTATCAAAAGTATATGCAAAATTAAGTAAGGCAGGAATAATAAAATCTATACCTGGGGTAAAAGGTGGCTATGCATTAGCACGTAGTGCCGAAGAGATAACATTTTGGGATGTTGTTGAAGCAGTAGAAGGAAGTGAACCATTTTTTCAATGTGCAGAAATAAGACAAAATAATATATTACTGGATAAAAATGATTTGCCGGATACACATACAAAATGTCCTTGCTTAATAAAAGTTGTAATGGTAGATGCTGAAGATGAAATGAGAAAATACTTGAGAAATAAGACATTGGCATGGTTATATAATGAGGTGTATAACAATATACTTCCGAAAGAAATGGAAGAAGAAACCATTCAATGGTTTAATGATACTAAATCAAGGTAAGAAAGCAAAAATCCCGGACATTCTTAAGGAGACAGGTGTCGGCCATGGAAGGTGACATAATTAGTGAGTAGCAGTAAGTAAAGCTCTACCTCTCTGCCAAAATCAATAGCTCTAGCAGACTTTGCTGGAGTTATTTTTATATGCAAATTACTTTCAAGACGGGCGTTTTTACATAATGTTGTATAATTTCTATTATTAGGTTAAGATGAGAGGTGTATATCAAAATAATACTAGGAGGTAAAGCATGAGAAAGTTCAAAGCGATGCTACTGTTATTGCTCGTTTTCGTCCTGTTCTTCCCCCAAACCACGAAGGCTTCCGGGTCTAGCTCCCTCACTCTGCCGTTGGGGACCACCCAAGGGCTATATTGCGGATTACATTATGATGACGGTTATGACAAAGTATGGGTTTCCTCCAATCCTTCAGTTGTCAGCGTGGTTAGTTCAAATGGGGCTAACTGCACTATTGAGACAAGAAGTCTTGGGACAAGCACAGTTTACTTTTCTACAAAATACAAAAAATATGAAATAATTGATTATGTTTATGGTCAGCCTATATTCGGATATAGGGAGTATATGGATAACTCAACATATTATATTACTGTGACACAAACCGGAGAAATGGTGCCCGGCAAGGTGGACATTAACAATATAAGCCTTGACAAAGCACTTTCCTTGAAGCCGGGGGATAATTATATTTTCAGGGTAAATGTCACATCTACCGTCAGCAGAATAATGAGAAATTACAACCAATTATTTTGGTACTCCACCAACCCGGATGTTGCTACAGTCAACCAAATTGGAGTTGTAACAGCATTGGATAGTGGCAGTGCTGAGATTACCGCCGTAACACCTGAGGGGATAAAGGATACCTGTATAGTAACAGTTGCAGTTCCAAATGACTATACACCAATATCTACCCCGCAGCAACTGAGTGATATACGTAACAATTTAAGCGGAAAATACATTCTTACGGGGAATATCGTATTTTCAGACAGTGACTTTTCAACTGGAGGAGCCTTTTATAACGGAGGCTCTGGATGGGTACCTATAAGTGGTTTTACAGGAACACTGGATGGAAACGGATTTTATATAAAAAACCTTAAGTGTAAGAATACATATGGTGGGCTTTTCACGGGGTTGAAGGGAGTAGTAAGCAATCTAGAGATTAAGGACAGCAGCATCACCGGAACGGACTTTGCAGGAGCTTTTTTTGCTACGGGAGATAACTTGAAGCTGATCAGCTGCAAGTCCACAGGAAATACAGTGAACGGCAAAAATGCAGGTGGTTTTGGTGGAAAAATCAGCAGCTTTGGATGGTTTTATATGTGCACCAATACCTCCATAGTCAAGGGTTCAGCCGCTGTAGGAGGCATTGCGGGAGATGGAGACAATTATTGCAGTTTTCAGCTTTGTATTAATAAGGGTGAGGTGTCTTCAGACAATTCTGGATATGTAGGAGGCATTGCGGGCGACAGCGGATCCAGTAGTGACTTTCAGTACTGCGCAAATGAAGGAAATGTCAGAGGTGCGGGTTACACGGGAGGACTGGTAGGGAGAAGTGCAGTATACTCTACTATTTATATTTCCTATAATACCGGAAAGGTGAGCGGAACGGCGGCAGATTCATATGTTGGAGGTATTGCAGGCAGGGCATATACAACCTATATAGGCGACTGTTATAATGCTGGAGCACTGAGTATGATCAGCGGCGACTCAGCAATTATGGGCGGTATTGCTGGAAACGCCACTGATATAAGTTATTCCCCAGGTGAAAATGCCTTGTTGTTGAGTAACTGCATAAGCAATGGAAGTATGGAACTGACAGGCAGCGGACTTCCAAAGGTTGGAGGTATGGCAGGGACAATTACTGATGTTCAATCAATGTCCGGTGAAACCGTAGCAAAAAATGGATATTTCCTTAACACCTTGTGTGTGGGAGGAATAGCTTGGGTGCAGTATGGCAAGACAGACAAAATAGTGCCTCTCAATGCTGATCAGATGAAATTCAGCAGCAGTTTTACGGATTTTGATTTCCACAGAGTTTGGATGATGCCGAACGGAGCTTCATACCCCAAACTCATTTATCAGGACTTAGCGTCAGACATTATTACAATTGGACTTCCTGTTTCCGCCAAAGCAGAATCCTTGGACTATAGTAGTGTTAAGGTGAGTTGGTCAGCGGTTAACGAAGTATCCGGTTATGAGGTTTACCGTTCTACCTCCAATAATGGTTTATATACCAGTATTGGAACAATTGATTCAACAAGCTACACAGACACGGGACTTACTACAGGCACTATTTACTATTACAAGATTCGAGCTTACAATACTGTTGGTGACCATAAGGTCTACGGGGGCTATTCCTCCATTGTCTCAGCAGCACTGGGGCCACAGGACAGCGAGTATGATTTTAACAGTGATGGGAAAGTTACAATAAATGATATGGCCTTGATGGCAAAAAAATATAACTATAAAAGTTATGATTCAGGATGGGAAGGGAAGTTTGACCTTAATAGGGATAATATCATTGATATCTTCGACTTGGTATTAATAAGTAAAAAGTTATAGGAGATAGGAAGGATTAAGTTAAATCGCTCAGGTGGATCTAAAAGAAGTGAAACCATAGTTTGGACTATAATAATTAAAATTAGATGTATCCTTAAAGTGTTTTGTAAGCAGCCATATGAGTATGGTTGTTGCTACTTAAAAATCTCTGCCAAAGCAAGAGCTTACCAAAGGTAAGCTTTTTTGTTTTATACATTTTATTGCAAAGGCTGCAAATATTTTCTAAAATAGAAGTATAAGATTTACAAAATCATACATCTGACTACGTGCATTTCAGCTAAATGGAATACAAATCTGATGGGAGGAGAATTGATTGAAAAAGCATTACAAGATTATTGCATGTGCCACAATTATTGCATTACTTTTTTCAGGCATACCTGGAAGCTCTTTCATCACGTGGGCAGATACAGAAATAGCAACGAAGCAGAGCAAACTCGAAACTACAAATAGTTATTATTTGTCCATGCTCACAGAGAATAATATAAAGGACATGGAGGGACAAGCAGTCACTGTGAAACCTCGTGTAGTTGTAAATGGCAAGGTGAATCAAGTTAACGGATACTTATACAATGGGGAGTATTACTTCAACTCGAAATACATAACTCAGCTGCTAAAAGACAGCGGTAAACCATTTTCAACCTCAATGATAGATAATAAATCAGTGACGGCGTCCGTTGGTACTTTAAATGGATATTATTACTATAGTTTGCATGACATTGCAAAATCAATGAATTTTTCCTACACCAACGATACGGTATTAGGTGCAGTATATATATGGACAGACCTTTGGTATGATGAGGATGCACAGATTGTGGAGGGCGAACTAACAAGAGCCAAAGAACGTGGTTTTATACCGGCATCAATGCAAGACAATTTAGATAGTCAAATTACCTTTAAGGAATATTGCAGTATACTTCGTTCGGTAATAAGTTCTTATGATCCTACACTACTTACCCAGTGGGATTCAATAGCTGCAAAAGCTGCTTCCTCAAACACTTTGATGACTCGTGGGGACGGCATGCTTGCTGTTCTTGAAACAGCTGTTCTCCTTAGGCTGAATAGCTTTAATACCACATGGTGGTCCTATAATGAAAAGATAGGCAATAAATGCTGGGACGAGCTAAGTAACAGAAATAGGACATTATTCACTAATATGAGTGATAAAAATGCAGTCACAGATTTTCCTGACTTTACCTATGATGCGGCTTCATACTTCTATTCCTTTGGAAGAAGGTCCGTTGTGACGCAGGAATTGTTGTTCGATTACGACGAAACTGAGAATACGATGCATCCAGATAAGCCCCTTACAAGGAAAGATGCAGTAAAGGCTGCAATTAGACTCTCTGAATCGAGAGACAGTGAGAAAATGGTGGCTTTATCCAATATAGGCACTTATGATAAAACAATTATACCCGATGAGCTTCTGAGTCATGCAAAGGATATGCCTGAACCAACTGCAAAGGCTATACCCTATTATACAGGCTTTGGGATAACGACGAAATTGCAGTATGAAGCTAATCCCGGTATGTCTGAAAATACTTTAAAATCATCAAATTTGAGGCAGTGGTCGGAAAAAGAGCTTCGTATGACTTCGGAATGGGGCTTCAACTACTTAAGAGTCACAGAGGATTATTTATATCTATTCGATAAAAATGCAACGGCTGCGGATAAGAATGAGTTTCAGAAGCTCGATTATCTAATCTCCTGGGCATTGAAATACAGGGTACACATTGACTTTCAGCTTTCGGATTATCCGGGTTGGGCAAATAATGGCGATATGTCCAGCATCGATCAGGACCTTGATTATTTTAACAATCCAATCAAACAGGAGAGAACAAAGCAAATATGGGCGATAATTGTAAATCGATATAAGGGCATTCCGAATAATGTGCTAACATTTTCAATGAATCATGAAATAATGAATCCAACTCGTTCCAGTGCAGCAGCGCCTGCGG
>JAEZDX010000654.1 GCA_023417975.1 Bacillota bacterium | reverse complement strand
TTGGCACAGAATGCAGCGGAGCAGGCAAAGCTTTCTTCACAAAAAGAGGGAGATTTAATAATTAAGAATGCCAACGATACAGCTCAAAGAATTCTTGATAAGGCTCACAATGATGTGATGTCTATCAATGATGACTATGAGAGAGTAAAACAAGAATTTTTTAAATTTAGATCAAAATTCAGAAATTTCATTAAAACTCAGGTAGATACTTTTGATGATCTTGAAAAGGACTTTATTAAAAATTATAATGTTGGTACGGCTGTAGAAGAAGTTAAAAATGAAAAGACTGAGGAAAAAGAGACTTCCTTTTCCTTAAAAGATATTGAAAAAGAAAATTTTGATGATGATGATCTTAATGAAATAAAGCGATTTTTCGTAAAAGATAATTAGACAATTTGAAATGATCTCACTTCTGTATAGATGAGTTAAGTCTATTTAATGGAAGTGAGTTTTTTATGTAAATTAAAGTGGCATATTTAATAAATATTATTTTAGGCATCCAAGTTACAATTTAATATAGTAATGAATTTGCTAAATGAGTAATAAAAATTCTTCCAAATGACAAAATAGATTAGTATAGAGAATTATTTATGATTTTGAATAGTCTCTATAAAATGACATAAAGGGGTGGAAGGATTATGAATGAAAATGATTTAAAGCACTACAAGGACAAACTGCTGACGGAGCGTGAAAGTGCCAAGAGGTTTCTTGTTCAGCTAAAAGACAATGATATGACGGACGCAGTTTTTGAAACGTCTTCTGAGCTGTCTTTCTATGATAACCATCCTGCAGATTTAGCCACAGAGATGGATACAATGGAAAAAGGAAGGGCCTTCAGGGAACATGAGATAAGTATTATGAAGAAAATTGATGATTCTTTGATGGATATAGATCAGGGGAAATATGGCACATGTAAGCGCTGCGGAAAAGAAATTTCAAAAGAAAGATTGGAATTCATTCCTTATGCTCAGTATTGTGTTCACTGTCAAAGCGAATTAACTAACCTTGCACAGCATAACAATGTAGCCAGACCTGTAGAAGAGGATGTGCTTGGATATCCTTTTGGCTATGGATACAATGACTTTACCGACGAAATAGGATTTGATGCTGAAGATAGTTATCAGAGTGTTTCTGTATTTAATAAAATACGAAATACCTATGAATATCATGAAGAAGATGATGAAGAATATGTTGAACCTATTGAGAAAATCAGTAATGATCAATATAGGAATCAACTGCCTGATTAAAAGCTTTAAGGGGGATGGAAATGGAGTTTGTAATAATTATACTAGGTTTTGTGGTGGATAGAGTGACAAAAATTTTGTCTGTTAATTTTCTTAAGGATGGGGATGTAACGATTTTAAAGAACTTTTTTGATCTTCAATATGTAGAAAATCACGGAGCTGCATTTGGTATTATGCAGAATAAACAGTTAATTATAAGCATAATTACGCTGGCAGTTGTTGTTGGTATGATATTTTATCTCATAAAATACAAACCGGGTTCAAGGCTGTTTAGAGTCAGTCTTGCCTGTATAATAGGTGGAGCATTAGGAAATTTGTTTGATAGACTATATTATAAATATGTGGTTGATTTTATCTTCTTTCATTACAAGGACGCCTTTACCTGGCCGAATTTTAATGTAGCTGATATTCTTGTTGTTACGGGCACTCTTCTAATGGCACTATATATAGTAAAGGATGTTAAGGAATGACAATAAGTACATTTATTATTTCAGAGGACAGTTGTGGAGAGAGAATAGATAAATTTCTGTGTCAGGCAATGAAAGATAAGTCACGTTCGTATATACAGGGTCTAATTGAAAAAGAAAATGTTAAGGTAAATGAAAAGGAAGTTAAAAGCAACTATAAGCTAAGGCTCGGGGATGAGATTCAACTGACGGTACCTGAACCGGTGGAGCTCGGTATAAAGGGTGAGGATATTCCTCTAAATATACTTTATGAAGATAGTGATGTTTTAGTTGTAGATAAACCTCAGGGAATGGTAGTACATCCGGCAGCAGGAAATTACGAAGGTACTTTGGTGAATGCACTGCTAAATCATTGTGATGACTTATCGGGCATAAATGGAGTCATACGTCCCGGAATAGTACACAGAATCGATAAAGACACTGCAGGTGTATTGGTCATAGCCAAGAATGATGCAGCGCATAATAAGCTGGCTGAGCAGCTTAAGGATCACTCAATGACAAGAGTATACATTGCTCTTGTAGAAGGTATTATAAAGGAAAATGAAGGTATTGTGGATGCACCTTTAGGCCGTCATCCGGTAGAAAGGAAAAAAATAGCTGTAATTAAAGATGGAAGACATGCGGTAACACACTATAAGGTGTTGGAGACCTTTAAAAGCAATACGCTGGTAGAATGCAGACTTGAGACCGGAAGGACGCATCAAATTAGGGTGCATATGGCGTATATAGGACACCCTCTTGTTGGTGATCCAGTATATGGACATAAAAAACAGCGATTTAAATTAAATGGACAGCTGCTTCATGCCAAGGTGCTTGGATTCATGCATCCGGGCAATGGTAAGTATATGGAATTTGAAAGCACTCTTCCGGACTATTTCAACAAAATTATTGAACTTTTGAGAAAAGAGTTGAAATAATGCTAATTATGTGATATTCTTATGAAGATAAGTAAATAATACCTTTAAATGATCCCGTGAGGTCATAAGGCAGATAATATCGGTTACATAAAGAATGTGTTAATGTACGCCCTGCCTTATTGGTATGGCGTTTTTTATTTGCATTAGTAAAAGATTATGGCATAGGGTCTAGAGGTTAAGATGAGAGGTGATATCATGAAGTTAAAATCATTGCTTTTAGATGACAAGTCCATACAGCGAAGTTTGACAAGAATTGCGCATGAAATTATCGAGAAAAATAAAGGCGTAGAAGATTTAGTGCTTATAGGAATTAAGAGAAGAGGTTATCCTTTGGCAAATAGAATTGCAAAGAGGATAGAGGAGATTGAAGGGGTTAAGGTGCCTGTAGGAAGTGTTGATATAAGTCTATACAGGGATGATTTAAAAAAGCTTGATGACATGCCCCATGTAAATGACAGAAATCTAGGAGTTGAGGTACAGTGCAAAAGAGTTATACTTGTAGATGACGTACTGTACACCGGAAGAACTGCCAGAGCTGCCATTGATGCAGTTATTGATGCTGGACGACCGCTTATCATTGAATTGGCAGTACTTATCGACAGAGGGCACAGGGAGCTTCCAATAAGAGCGGATTTTGTGGGCAAGAATGTACCTACCTCCAGAGGCGAGATGATATCCGTTGAGCTTATGGAAATAGACGATGTGGATTCTGTTAAAATTTATGAGTTGGAATAAATAAGAGAGATTAATAGAGTGCTTATTGCAGCAAACTATTTGTTTTATCTTAATTATTATAAAATCTTTTAAAATAACCCTGAGAGGTTAAAAGGAGGAAATTTCAAATGAAAAATTATGTTGACGTAAATGAAAAATTACCTTTAATGGAAATGTTGCCGTTAAGCTTACAGCATCTCTTTGCAATGTTCGGAGCTACTATATTGGTACCTATGCTTCTTCATGCAAATCCTGCAACTGCACTGTTGATGAATGGTTTTGGAACGCTTCTATATATATTCA
>JAEZDX010000615.1 GCA_023417975.1 Bacillota bacterium | reverse complement strand
ACATTGGAACTTTCCCAAATATACGACGTAAGCGTAAGACAAATTCAAAGAATAATCAGTGAAATGAAAATTAAAAAAGATAGAAATAAAACGGATAGCTCATTAGGCGTTAATGAAGAAAAAAATGAACTGAAAAGTAAAGTCAGCAGTACAACTCAGGTATTTAGGGCTGATGAGGATATCCCTCCCCGCTTAAATGAATTTCTCAGTTATTTAAATGTAATTAGAGGAAAATCATTAAATACTATTGCAGGATATAAGGTTGATTTAACAATGTTTTTCAGATTTATAAAATCCTATAAAGGTATGAGCTTTGATAATACGATTTTCGAAAATATTAATATAAAAGACATAAATGATAATTTTATTAATAATATAAAACTTCCGGATATTTATGCTTTTTTATCTTATGTTGAAAATCAACGAAACAATAGTTCATATGCAAGAGCTAGAAAAGTGGCAGCAATAAGAGCCTTTTTTAAATATCTTAACACAAAGACAAAGGTATTGGATGAAAATCCTGCTTCGGATTTGGAAACTCCAAAAATAAGCAAAAGAAACCCGGTTTATTTAACCTTGGAGGAAAGCAAAGGACTTATAAACTCTATAGATGACTGTGATAAGCATCCTAAGCGTGATTTCTGCATAATTACTTTGTTTTTAAACTGTGGATTGCGTCTCTCTGAGCTATGCAGCATAAATATGTCCAGCATTAAGGAAGATACTCTCACAGTCATTGGTAAAGGAAATAAAGAGCGTACTATATATTTAAATAAATCGTGTTTAAAGGCTATTTCCGAATATTTGACTGAAAGAAGCTCCATGGAAATCAAATACGATCATAGAGATGCTCTTTTTATCAGTGAAAGAAAAGGCCGAATCAATAAAAGAACTGTAGAGCTAATTGTAAAAAAATACATTGGTGCAGCCGGATTGGATAAATCTAAATATACTCCTCATAAATTAAGACATACGGCAGCTACTTTGATGTATAAGCATGGAAATGTGGATATAAGAAGCCTTCAGAAAATATTGGGTCATGAAAATATTGCCACAACTCAAATATATACTCATGTAGATGATGAAAAATTGAGAGAGGCAGTAAATGCTAATCCTTTAAACGACCTATAAGCAAAGAGATGCATTTTGACTAATGCATCTCTTTGCTTTTTTTATATGTAAATAATCCTGGATATATCTCCTCTAAAACTTCGTTTTCCGGAATTTCTATTAAGTCTCTTAATCCGTCTATATCGTCAATAAATTCCACTGACTCTTCCCCTTCTTCTGTTGTAGAATCCAATTCGTTAGGTTCACTTTCGGATATATATTCTGATAGATCCCCTTCTTCATCATCAATTTCATCAATTACTACTCTTTTGTATTCATTATCGTTGGATTCCAGACATTTACCGCAATTTGTACATGTTTTTGTTGAATCTAAATCACATCTATCACATTCACCGCAATCATCACAAACTTTATTTGAAGAAAAAATACATAGTTTAGTCATCAAAAAATACCTCTTTCCTAATCAATTAATTTACTTATAGACTATTTAATTATAATAAAACATATATTGATTTTCAATATTGAATAATAATTAATAAAAATGTCTATGATTTAAATATAGAACATAAGTTTGATTAATGGATAGAGATGTGCTATAATCAAATTGATAGAGAGGTGTAACGAGCTATGGCTGAAGTAAAAAATAATAAGCAGAAAGAAGTTTATGAGTTTTTAAAGAAATACACTGAGGATAAGGGATATCCCCCTTCAGTTAGAGAAATATGTGAGGCTGTTTCCTTAAAATCGACGTCGACTGTGCATGGCCATTTAAAAAGACTTGAAAAGAAAGGTCTTATTAAGAGAGATCCAACTAAGCCAAGAGCACTGGAAATAAACGAGTTATCCCACTACAAGAGGGAAATGATAGATATTCCTATCGTAGGAAAGGTCACTGCAGGTCTGCCTATCTTAGCTGTTGAAAATATCGAAGATACTTTTAGTATCCCTTTAAACTATATAAAGAATAATAATGAGCTTTTTATATTGAATGTTAAGGGAGAAAGTATGATAGATGCCGGCATACTGGACGGCGATATGGCAATTATTGAAAAGACGGAATCGGCAGTAAACGGAGAAATTGTAGTTGCTTTGATAGAAAATGAAGCTACTATAAAAAGGTTCTTTAAAGAAAAGGATCATATAAGACTCCAGCCTGAGAACAAGACTATGGATCCCATAATAGTTCCTGACTGTAAAATACTTGGAAGACTCGTAGGCCTATATAGAACATATTAAAAAGGATTTCTATGAATGCAAAAATAGAAAGAGCTTGAGCTCTTTCTATTTTTTATGCTAATGATGTGTGGTATATGACATTAAAGAATATTCGTAAGACTTATCATTAAACCGATTTTTACATGTTCCAGTGTCAATCCGCCCTGTAAATATGCAATGTATGGTTCTCTTATAGGAGCATCTGCTGAAAGTTCTATAGATGCACCTTGAACAAAAGCTCCGGCTGCCATTATTACTTGATCATTATAGCCAGGCATATCCCAAGGTTCACATTCAACGAAAGAATCGATTGGAGATCCTTTTTGAATCCCCTTACAAAATTTAATTAACTTTTCTTTATCATTAAACTTAATGGCTTGAATAATATCACTTCTTTTATCCTTTGAACCCGGTAAAACCTCAAAACCTGCCAATTCCATTATCCTTGAGCACAATATGGCTCCTTTTACTGCTTCAATAGATATATGAGGAGCAAGGAAAAGGCCCTGGAACAGTAGTCTCATGACTCCGAAGGTAGATCCGCACTCCCCTCCTATTCCTGGAATTGTAAGTCTGTAGGAGGCCTGATCAACATAATCCTTCTTGCCTACAATATAACCGCCTGTAGGTGCTATACCGCCGCCTGCATTTTTTATTAAGGAACCGCATACTAGGTCAGCACCGACTTCTGTTGGTTCTTTAGTGTCTATAAATTCTCCATAGCAATTGTCCACAAAACAGATTAATTTCTCATTTATTGCTTTTACAAAAGAAATAATTTTTTCAATTTGATTAAGCTGTAAGGATTTCCTCCATCCATATCCTGTAGAGCGCTGAATATGAACAAGTTTAATAGATTTATCACTTTCAATAATGTCTTTTATTTTATCAAAGTCAAACTCTCCGTTTATAAGTTCCACTTGTCTGTAATTGACTCCGTATTCTCTCAAGGAACCTATATTTTCTTTACCACTTATTCCTATAATATTGTGGAGAGTATCATATGGTGTTCCGCAAACTGAAAGCATAGTATCCCCTGGTCTCAGATTGCCAAATAGAGCTGCTCCGATAGCATGAGTACCGTTGACAAAATGAGGACGAACTAATGCACTTTCACATCCGAATACATTGGCATATACTTTATCCAATGCATCTCGCCCTATATCACCATAACCGTAGCCTGTACTATTAGTGAAATGGGTGTCACTTATTCTCTCCTGTTGAAAAGCAAGGAGTACCTTTGCTTGATTATACTCTCTAATTTCGTCATAGTATTTAAATTCTTCCTTTAAATCAGCTTCTGCCTTTTCAAGAAAATTTAACGCCGTATCACTTATATTGTATTTTTCTTTTAATATGTTTTTCATAAGTATATTCATTTTAACTACCTCCAGTACAACATATTATCACATAAAAAAAGAATAGGCAAATCAACCTATTCTTTTATTTGGCCGTATGTAAGTACAAACCAAAAGTGAAAGGATTTGTTACCTTTCACCTTTACTCCTCAGCATTATCATCTTCATTTTGATTATTAAAGAGTATAACTTTTGCCGGTGTAATAGTTGAAATTGCATGTTTATAAATCATCATCTGCTTTCCGTCGCTGTCAAGAACTACAGTAAAACTGTCAAAGCCTTTAACATAGCCTTTCAGCTGGAATCCATTGGTTAAATATACTGTTACGGATATTTTATTTTTTCTTGCACCGTTTAGAAATATATCCTGTAGATTGTTTGTTGATTTATTCATTGAATCTCACCCTCCAAATTTCTCTTAATATTTTATTCGATATATTTGTTAAAAATCCTTTATTTCTCTAAAATATTATTTTTATTCATGCTTAGCATTGTTGTAATAACCTCATCTTCAAGCTGAAGTTCATCTCTATCTATCCAATTAATTCGCGGATCTTTTCTAAACCAAGTAAGCTGTCTTTTTGCATAATTTCTGCTGCCTTGCTTTATCATATCTATGGCCTCATCAAAGGTTGATTGACCTTCCAGGTAGTATAACAGCTCTTTGTAGCCGATGCCCTTCATAGACTGCATATGAGAAGTACAGCCCATATTCATTAGCTCTCTTACTTCATCGAGTAGTCCGTTTTCAAGCATAATATCTACCCTTTTATTAATGCGGTCATAAAGAAACTGGCGATCCATAGTCAATACATAATAGTCCAGATGATAAGGAATTTGGTACTTATCTTTATCATCTATTTGATACTGGCTGAAGGGCTTACCGGTTAATTTATATACCTCTAAGGCTCGTATAACTCTTTTTAAATTGTTGGCATGCAGCTTTGAAGCAGCTTCGGCATCAACTTCCACTAATTTATTGAAAATATATTCATTGCCTTTTTCTTTTGCAAGTGCCTCCAGATAAGTTCTGTACTCCTCATCCTTTTCAACTTCGGTGAATGTGTAATTGCATATTATAGAATCAATATAAAGGCCAGTACCTCCTACAATTATTGGAGTTTTTCCTCTTGAGATTATATCTTTAATTATTCTCTCGGTATTCTCCTTGTACTCAGCTACACTGAAATTCTCCCATGGATCTACTATATCAATCATGTGGTGTTCAATTCCATGCATTTCTTCCCTTGTAACTTTAGCTGAGCCGATATCCATAAATTTGTATATTTGCATGGAATCAGCCGATATGATTTCGGCATTAAGCTCCTTAGCCAACTTTACCGAAATAGAGGTTTTGCCTACTGCAGTAGGTCCACCTATCACTATGAGCTTGTTTTTCATATATACTCTCCCAATATAAAGAACAGCAAAAGTCTAGTGCATTCTTTTTGTAAAAGTTCATGGAAATCTGATATTTTACAAAGAAAGACTTTTATGGCGTTCTAATAGTTAACATAATAATCCTTATGTGTTATTGTATTCTTTTAAATTTCTTTTCCAACTCATATAGGCTCATTTTTATTATAGTTGGACGTCCATGCGGACAATTAAAAGGATTTTCACAATATTTAAGATCGTCCAACAGCCGCTTTATCTCTTCTACAGATAATTTTTGATTAGCTTTAACTGCAGATTTGCATGCAAGTCTTGCAATATTATCATACTTTATATCTAATGTGCTGGAACTTCCTGAACTTTTAATGCTATCCAACATATCCATAAACACAGATTTATTATCCAACTTGCCAAGAATGTACGGAATTTCATTTATCTTTATAGTATTATCTCCAAATATTGTTATTTCAAAACCCGCCTGCTTAAAAATATGCACATATTCAGAAAAAGTGAGATAATCCTCAAGAGTTAATTCCATAACTAATGGCACTAAGGAAATCTGAGATATTACTTTGCCCTTGGAAATTTCGTCCCTATATTGTTCAAAGAGCACCCTTTCATGGGCTGCGTGCTGATCCAGTAAGTATAATTCATCACCAAATTCACATATTATATATGTATTATAAAAGGTACCTATATAATTTAATGGAGGAAGTTTTGCAATCTTCTCTATCTGAAATGGCTGCTCCATTACATAGGTTTCTTTTTCTGCTGCAGATTGATAATTGCGGTCTACAGAGTGGGATATATTATCTTCAACCGGTGTTATCTCTCTGGATAAATCAATAGGCAGGCTTATTATATCCTGTATACCATTTTTACCCTCATTTGCAGAAGCCATACTGTCAAAGGTAAGCTCCTGTACTTTTGGAGCAGTATATGAGGACAATATATCGTTTTTGGTTTCTTCCTGTTCCGGAAGCATAAATGTGTCTTTTAGGGCAGCCTTCATACCTTTGTGTACCGAATCAAAAACTAGCTTGAATATTTGCCTGTCATCATTAAATTTAACTTCAGCCTTTGTAGGATGAATATTAACATCAATTAATTCAGGATATATATCAAGAAATAAAACAAAAAACGGGAATTTATTAATCATTAAAAAAGATTTTAGTGCATTCTCCACTGCGGCAGTAATAAGCTTGCTTTTTATATATCTCTTATTTACAAATACCGATTGATGATTTCGGCTACCCCTACTTAATTCAGCATTTCCTACATAACCATATACGCTGGCAGTATCGGTATGATCCTCAAAATATATTATATTATCAACTGTATTCTTTCCGTATACTATTCTGAGTACATCCTTTAAATTACCGTTGCCGTAGGTTTGAAGAACTTTTTTATCGTTGTTAATAAGCTTAAAAGATATATCGTTGTTACATATGGATAATCTGCTGACTATATCTGAAATAGAGGCTGTTTCTTTGGACGCCGATTTTAAAAATTTCAATCTGGCAGGAACATTATAAAATAAATCTCTAACTTCTATACTGGTACCAATGTTACTGCCTGCATCCTTGATACTTTCTACGTGTCCTCCTACTATTTCAATCTCACGGCCTATTTCGAAATTTCCTTCCCTGCTTTTCAGCTTTACCTTTGCAACAGAAGCTATACTTGCCAAAGCTTCCCCTCTAAAGCCAAAGGTATTAATATTGAAAACATCATCAATAGTAGAAATTTTACTTGTAGCATGCGGTAAAAAGGCTTTAGTAATATCATCAGGGTGTATACCGTATCCGTCATCTACTATGGATATTTTCCTTTGTCCGCCGTCCTCAATTTCTACTAAAATATTTTTAGCACCTGCATCAACACTGTTTTCAATTAATTCTTTTACAACAGAAAAAGGTTTTTCAACAACCTCCCCTGCTGCAATTTTATTACTTGTTTCTTCACTGAGGATAGAAATTCTTTTTATATCAATCACCTTCTATCAAATGGATTTTGCCTTTTTAACAAATTCATAAAGCTTATTAAAAGCATCCATAGGTGTAATATTTAATATGTCTAAGTTTTTAACTTCATTGATTAAAGCATCCTTCTCAAAGTCAGTAAAATTAAGCTGAACAAGATCAGCGCCTTGTGATTGTTTTTTGGTTGATTCTTTTTTCTCTGAATTCTCCTTAGTAACCGTAACTGCTGCTTCATTTGAATTATTAGTATTCTCCAATTCCTCTAAGATGCTCTTTGCTCTTTCAATGACCTGTTGAGGAAGTCCTGCAAGCTTAGCTACTTCTATACCATAGGATTGATCCGCTCCGCCCTTTATAATCTTTCTTAAAAAAACAATTTCATTTCCAATTTCTTTTACTGAGACACAATAGTTTTTTACTCCGTCTATAACACCTTCAAGCTTTGTAAGTTCATGGTAATGGGTTGCAAATAAAGTTTTACAGCGCAAGCCTCCTTTGCTGCACATATACTCTATGACGGACCATGCAATGCTTAATCCGTCATAGGTACTTGTTCCACGGCCTACCTCATCAAGTAAAACGAGACTTTCCTTTGTAGCATTAGAAAGTATATTTGCTACCTCCGACATCTCTACCATGAAGGTACTTTTGCCTGATGACAGGTCATCGGAAGCCCCTATTCTTGTAAATATTCTGTCACAAATACTTATATCAGCCTGTTTTGCAGGTACAAAGCTTCCTATTTGCGCCATCAGCGTTATTAGTGCTATTTGCCTCATATAAGTAGATTTACCTGCCATATTGGGACCGGTTATAAGCAGCATCATATCGTCTCTATTGTCTATATAAGTATCATTGCTTATAAAGGTTCCTTCGGGTATAACCTTTTCTATAACCGGATGTCTTCCATCGGTAATCCTTATACTGCCATGATTATTAATAGCAGGTTTTGAATAATTATTTTGGAGTGCAACTTCTGAAAGTGAAACTAAGCAATCTAATTCAGAAACAAGCCTGGAACTCTTTTTTAACCTGTCTATACTATTTTCAACTTCATTTCTTATTTGTGTGAAAACTTCATATTCAAGGTTATATAGCTTCTCTTCAGCACCTAAAATCTTTTCCTCCATCTCTTTCAACTCTTGCGTAACAAATCTTTCAGCATTGGATAGCGTCTGTTTTCTAATGTATCTTCCGTCAGGAATAAGTGAGTAATTTGCCTTACTTATCTCGATGTAGTAACCAAATACCTTATTATAACCTACTTTTAAAGATCTGATACCTGTTACATCTCTTTCATTGTTTTCCAAGGAAGCTATCCATTCCTTGCCGTGGGCTTTTGCTTTTCTTAACTCATCAATTTCTGAATTAAAGCCATCTTTTATTATATTGCCTTCCTTCACGGACAGAGATGGATTCTCTATAATAGCATCATCCAGTATAGCATATATA
>JAEZDX010000607.1 GCA_023417975.1 Bacillota bacterium | reverse complement strand
CATTGTATGCATTACTGTACTTCATCCCTTTACTCCTCCAAAAATTTATTTTTGTTGAAGCAAAGGCCAAAAAAACTGCTGCAAAGCTATGTTTGCAACAGTTTCCATTTCAAAATAAAGGAACAAGTGTATGAAATCATATATTAAACCTACTGACGCTGAAAAAATGGACAACAATAAAAGCCTTTTTATGAACATCAAAAAAGAACACCGCAATACCATATAGTTCAACATCAGCTATTTTAATATAACAATCTCCAAGCAAAGCATAGCCGATTTAGTTCTTATGGCCTTCGCAAGGAGTAGCTTTTAATCCTAAGTCATTTTTGTAAATCATACTGTTTATACCTTTCATAAATACCGATTTCTACTTATATTAAATTCAACATTTACATTATACATCCTTTTTGTAGATCCCTCAACCAAATAAAACGAAGTTTTCTATTTTAAAATGCTCATAATTATTACAGAATCATTCATTAGATTGAATGGCGATTTTACCTCATGGTATACTTCCCTTGAAATAATTACATGATAACTTTCAAATTTAATAGAAAAGAGGTGCCAACTTATGGACGCTTTTATAAAAAAGCATGAGTTTAATTATATAAGGAAATGTTTGACCGACCTAAGTAATACCTTCACAGGCTGTATAGATGCTAATATTATTGACGTTACTAAAGCATTTACACAGGAAAAAATACTAAGTATTTTCTCTGGTTTATCTGAGGAACAAAAGTCATTGCTTAGCATAGGAAATATAACAAATTCGTCTCACATCGATGCATTTTTAGCTGAATTAACTGATTATGTTTCCGGAATGCCAACCATTACAAATAGTCAAATCAATAAATTGTTTAAAAAGGAGAAGAAGCTTAAGCTGCCGGACGGAAATTTATATACTTCAAAAAAGGTATATTTAGGCTGGGTAGATGAAGCTGTAGGGAAATTATTTGTAGCCTACAATCTGAACGGAAAGTTAGTAGGTATGGCTTGTAGAATTACAAATCATACCTCCTGTAACGCTCATAGATGTGTACTTTGCAACCGGGTGGGTAAAGAACATGAGGTGGCTTTTGTTTCTCCCATCTGCAAGAAAGCTAATGCCGGTGATGGTGCTTACAGATCAATTGGCTTCAACCTTTGCTTAGACAGCGAAAAATGTAATGAACGGATTACAGCTACCGACAAGCTTGAGAAAATATTAAAGGATGTTAATAATATTAAGGATTAACCCTGAAGTACTTCACTTAAATTTGGAATTGATGCCGCTGCCCCTTTCCTAGACACAGCTATAGACGCTGCCTTGGCACAGACTTCCATTGCTTTTTCTATGGGCAGACCGTTAACTAATCCGTAAATAAAATATCCGGTAAAGGTATCTCCTGCCGCTGTGGTATCTACTACCTTTGCCGGAAAAATATCCTGCCTAAATCTTTTCCCTTTATCACAGTAATACGCCCCTTCTTCTCCCAAGGTCAAGATAACCTTGGACTCAGGGTATTTATACATCATATAATCCAAAATCTTATTAGGTTCATTAGCTCCGGAAATTTGCTTTCCCTCTATTTCATTTACGAGGAATGTATTTACCTTAGCTAGGTCACAAGCATCAATGCCACTGTCAAATGGAGATGGATTAAGAATTATTTTCATCTTGATTTCATAGGCTTTTTCAATAATATAGTCAAGTAGGTTTACTTCATTTTGTAACAGAAGAATGTCTCCTGCCGAAAATTTACTTAATACTTCATCGATAAACGGCTTGGTAAGTTTCCGGTTGCTGCCGCCATATAGCAAAATAGCATTCTGCCCCTTCTTATCAACTTGAATTATAGTATGACCTCCCTTACCCGGGACTTCATGTATGTAAGTTGTGTCCACACCGCTTTTTCTGCAAGTATCCAACAGGATTTCACTATCATTACCAACCAATCCGGCATGATATACTTTTAACCCTGTCTTTGATATAGCTACTGACTGATTCAATCCCTTTCCACCGGCAAATATCATCATATCTTCAACAGCAAGAGTTTCCCCCTCGGTTACAAGATGCTCTGCCGTATATACATAATCTACATTGAGTGATCCGAAATTCAAAACCTTCATAAATACTTAACTCCTTACAACTTTTCTGCTTATTAGCAAACACCTCTATTGTGGTATGAACATAGTTTGAGTGTTATATGTCTTATCTCCCGGCACCTGCACATATACATCCACAAAAACTGCATATTTTGGAGCAGCATAACCAATCTGCACAGGTATTACTGCTTTTCCATTATCACCTATAACTCCTGTGTATGATGCATCAGATGTTTGAAAATGACATATCATCTTAACCGCTGCACCAGAAGGTCCTGTAACGGTTATATTTACAATAGTGTTTTTAGAAGGTGCCACATTGTCCACATATGCCGTCACGTTAACGAGTTTTTCTTCTGCGTGCACCTGAACAAAGGTATCGGGTAATTGCTCCATCTTGGATAATGTTCCTGCAGAAAATATACTAACAATAGTAACTACTGCTATGATTGCTTTTTTGCCTATGTTGAAAGCAGCTATCATTTTGTCTCCTTTTCCATGTAAATGGTTATAGTAATAGGCCCATATTTATGGGCCTATTACAGCTGTATGATTTTATATTTGAACTAATATTATTATCCTACATTACATATTGTTATATTCATTTCTGGTATTGAACATACATCGTCAACATATTTTACTTTATTAATAATCCTATTAAAGGTTGTTACGAACTTGTTCAGCTAAACTCTCATACTCTTCATCAGTAAGTTTTACTTTTCCGCTATTCATCTCAAAAGTTGTTCCCCATTCAATCTCATCCTTATACTTTGGTACCAGATGGAAATGAAGATGCTTTCCCGTATCCGCATAAGCTCCGTAATTAACTTTATCAGGATTAAAAGCCTTATGAAGTGCCTTAGCAACCTTGGCTATTTCTGAAAAATATCCATTTCGTTCATCATCTGACAAATCCGTGATTTCACCCACATGGTGCTTTGAAGCAACTATACAGCGGCCTTTGTGACTCTGTTCCTTAAAAATATAAACTATACTGTGCTCCAATTCGCAGCATGGATACCCAAATTGAGCTACAAGATCACCTTTCATACAATATGCACAATTTTCGTCTCTCATGAAAAAACCTCCAACTATTATTTTATGAACGCATTCCTTAATTACATTTAATAACTCTATATCTACTTCAGCATCAGGTGCAAAAACTGTTTTAGGTATGTACGTATTGTTTAATATACTATTCTTAAAGATCACCTCATACCAAGTTGCAGCCAATAAGTATCTTCCGTATATGAAATGCATATGGAAGCCATCTCTGCATAAAGACATCCCACCTTGTCCATATATAAAGGGGTCTTTACTTCTTGTATATTGTACAACATCTCCGCATGGAATCATTCTTACTCCCAATTCAGCTGCAGCGCGTCTATAAGCTTTACTTAAGCTTTGATACATTTGTTGCTGATCGTGATTATAGCGTACAAAACAACTATGTGTACTATCAGTTTCATAAGCCCACGTTTCATGTAACAACACCTCCGCCGTTGGCGAAAGCTCTTTTATGTAAGCAAAAAGTTTATGGATATATGGATAATAGGTCTCCTCTAATCCACTATCATGACTTGCTTGCTGTGTTATTACAAAATCCCATTCTTCTTCTTGAAGAGCATCTTTGATTGAAACATACTTTTCAGCAGATATTCCATCTCTCATATATAGATACAACTTGGCATCTACTTCAATGTTATGCCAGTGCGTCTCCAGAGAACAACCGCCTATATATAGGTTTACCACCTTTGTATCAATTCCGTCTGCTTCTGCGATTTGATGCAAATAATGTGTTGCATCCTCTGAAAAACTATTTCCAATTGCCAATATTTTAATCTGCTTCATAATTTAATCCCCCCCATTTCATCAATAAGCATTGATACTATTATATAATATAATTATAAAAAATTCCTGTTTTTTCACCTCCTTAATAAATTCAGTATAAATGTATAGTCTAAAGGCTCCAGTACTTCATTAATGATGAAAAAGCCGTGTTCCTGTAAAAGCCATAGCTATATCGTATTTATCACAGGTTTCAATAACATTGTCATCTCTTATTGAACCTCCTGTCTGGGCTATGTAAGCCACTCCACTTTTCGCTGCACGTTCTATATTATCACCAAACGGAAAAAAAGCATCTGACCCTAAAGCTACACCTTTCAGCTTTTTTATCCATTCCCTCTTTTCTTCTTTGGTTAAAGGTTCAGGCTTTTCAATAAAAATATTTTCCCATACTCCATCTGTTAATAAAT
>JAEZDX010000603.1 GCA_023417975.1 Bacillota bacterium | reverse complement strand
GCTACTGATAGAATATCAGGAATTGATAGTTATGAAGCAGGATATATTGATAAAGACAATGAAGTAATAGTAGGACTTCAAACTGATGCTCCACTTAAGAGAATTGTAAATCCTTTTGGTGGTTGGAGAATGGTTGAGCAGTCACTGGAGGCATATGGATATGAAATTGATGAGGATATAGCAGAATACTTTCCTAAGTATAGAAAGACGCATAATCAAGGCGTTTTTGATGCATACAGTGATGAAACCAGAGCAGCTAGATCTGCCGGCCTTTTGACCGGTTTGCCTGACGCGTATGGAAGAGGAAGAATAATTGGTGATTATAGAAGAATTGCATTATATGGAGTTGACTATTTAATTGATCAGAAAAAGAGAGATTTAAAAGCGCTGAGAGGCGATTTCTTAGATGAATTAATCAGACAAAGAGAAGAAGTAAATGAACAGATTAGAGCACTGCAGGCAATGAAAGCTATGGCAGCTAAGTACGGTTTCGATATAGCTCAGCCTGCTTCTAATACTAAAGAAGCAGTTCAATACTTATATTTCGGTTATCTTGCTGCAGTAAAAGAAAATAATGGAGCAGCTATGTCCTTAGGACGAACAAGCACTTTTATCGATGTGTACATTGAACGAGATATAAAGAACGGAATTATTAATGAACAGGAAGCTCAAGAGATAATTGACCAATTCATTATTAAGCTTAGAATGGTACGACATTTACGCACTCCTGAGTATAACGAATTGTTTGCTGGAGATCCTACTTGGGTAACAGAATCAATTGGTGGAGTTTCTTTAAACGGAAGACCACTTGTTACAAAGAGTTCCTTCAGATTTCTTCATACTCTTGTAAACTTAGGACCGGCTCCAGAGCCAAATATGACAGTTTTATGGTCAGAGAAACTGCCTTTAAACTTTAAAAAGTTTTGTGCTGAAATGTCAATATTAACTGACTCCATTCAATATGAGAATGACGATATAATGAGACCTATTTATGGAGATGATTATGCTATAGCTTGTTGTGTTTCTGCAATGCAAGTTGGAAAACAAATGCAATTTTTCGGTGCAAGATGTAATCTTGGCAAGGCATTGCTATATGCTATTAATGGAGGAATTGATGAAAAGAAAGGCAAACTTGTAGTTGCAGGAATAGATAAAATTAATGATGAAGTATTGGATTATGAAAAAGTTAAGGCTAATTTCTTCAAGGTTTTGGAAAAAGTAGCGGGTTTATATGTAAATACAATGAACGTTATTCATTATATGCATGATAAATATGCATATGAAGCTGGGATGATGGCACTCCATGATACCGAAGTTGGCAGATTGATGGCCTTTGGTATTGCAGGACTTTCTGTTGCGGCAGATTCATTAAGCGCCATTAAATTTGCTAAAGTTACTCCTGTAAGACAAAATGGCATTACTGTGGATTTTGAAGTAAATGGGGAATTTCCTAAGTACGGAAATGATGATGATAGGGTTGATGATATAGCTGTAGAAATAGTTAAGAAGTTTTCTGCTGAATTAAAGAAACATCCTGCTTACAGAAATGCTAAGCACACTCTTTCCGTACTTACTATAACCTCAAACGTTGTATATGGGAAAAAGACAGGTGCTACTCCAGATGGAAGGGCAGCCGGTGTAGCTTTCGCTCCTGGTGCCAATCCGATGCATGGAAGAGATTTGGAAGGAGCACTTGCTTCTCTAAATTCAGTAGCAAAAGTACCTTATGCACCTTATTGTGAGGACGGAGTTTCAAATACTTTCTCAATTCTACCTGAGGCACTTGGAAAGACAGAAGAAGAAAGAATAAATAATTTAGCGTCCACACTTGATGGATACTTCGGTCAAGGTGCACATCATTTAAATGTAAATGTACTTCAAAGAGAAACGTTGCTTGATGCAATGGAACATCCGGAAAAGTACCCTACTCTTACAATAAGAGTTTCCGGATATGCAGTAAATTTCAACAGGCTCTCAAAGGAGCAGCAGCTTGAAGTTATAAGCAGAACCTTCCATGAACACATGTAGTTTTTAACATAGTATTTCAGGAGGCTATCTTTTGATAGCTTCCTATGTTTTAATTAATAATTTCTCTCTATCATTTTTAAAGGAGGTTGTGCAGTTGATTGGAAAAATTCATTCAATTGAAAGTATGGGTTTAGTTGATGGTCCGGGAATACGTACCGTAGTATTCTTTCAAGGTTGTAAATTAAGATGTGCTTACTGCCATAATCCTGATACTTGGGCTTGTTTTGGAGGCAAGGATATTGACTCAAATGATTTGCTAAACAAGATTTTACGATATAAACCGTACTTTTCAAGATCCGGTGGTGGAGTAACATTTTCAGGTGGAGATCCGCTAATGCAGCCTGAATTTTTACTTGAAATGCTAAAACTCTGTAAGCAAAATGGAATTCATACTACATTAGATACTGCTGGTTACGGTTTTGGCAATTACGAAGCTATATTAAAATATACGGATTTAATACTTTTTGATATTAAACATGTTTCTGCTGATGGATATAAGGAATTAACAGGACAGGATGATAAAGAGGCCTATAAATTCTTAAGGACGGCTCAAAGAATGGGTGTACCTTTGTGGATAAGACATGTTGTAGTACCGGGAATTACAGATAGCCATGAACATCTAAAAAAATTGGCTAATCTTATTAACAATATTAAATTTATTAATAAGATTGAATTACTACCCTACCATACATTAGGCGTAAATAAGTATGAAACTATGGGAATAAGATACAGGCTTAAAGATACTCCTCCGTTGGATAAAATCAGACTTAAAGAAATTGAAGCTGAATTATTCGAAATGCTTGATGATGAAATAAAGCCTAAATTAAAGCTATCTGAGTAAAAAACTGCACTGCTTTTTAAGTGCAGTTTTTTTGCTATCCGCTCTATAGTTTGGATAAAAGCTACGATATTAGGAAACCTATAAATAGAATATTTGATAAGGAGGTAATACAATGATTATAAAAGAAGGCTTGATACCAACTGCATTGGGAACTATAGTAACCACAGCCGGAGCTATTGTTGATTATAAAGCAATGCAAAAGAGGCACAGCAAAAAGAACGATGCACTTAAGATGGCTGCTGCAGGAGTTGTAGGCTTTGGTCTTGCACATGTTGTGCTTGGAACTATCGACTTGATAGAGCATTCCTAATCCACCATAATAAGTAAAAAAGAGTATCACAGACTACTTCAAAAAGTAGTTTGCGATGCTCTTTTTTACATAATAGCAACTTCGTTTGTATCATCCTTCTTTTCATTTTGTGAAAGAAAATACTTTTCATCCATGTCCTGTCGCCTCTTCTTCTCAATACTTGTTAATTCCATTGAAATTACTTCTAATTCAGCTTTCCCAATCTTTATTTTATCCTTGCAGTAAAAACCTTGTATTAAGTCCAAAATGGCATCATAGGATGAACAAGTTATATACCAGTTTATTTTATCTTTGAAAATTATCTTACCTTCGTCTACCTCATATCTTTTACAAAATAATGGAGAAAAATATAATTGCACGTCCTTCTGCTCTTGCTTAGAACAATATAAATACCTCTCTCTATTAAATTTTAGAAGTTCCTTACAAACTGTATTGAGTTTTTTTCTGTAGTTTGTTTTTAATGCTGATTTTTTCCCAGGCTTAAGAGTAACCTTTAACCTTAGCATAATATCCCCCCGACGTAATGATAACAATCCTATTATATCACCGCAGCCTTTATTTACCAAATACATTTGTGTTAAAAAATGTTTTATAATTCTTCATAAAATTTTTGGAAAACGTTATAAAACATCGTCAATTTTCGTACTTAAAGGTTTTCATATGCTTATTTCTAAAGGTATTTCATGAAAGCCTGCTCATAGAAGAACATACTCAATGAATAATGAGTATGTTAAATAAACAATTAATTTATTAACCCTTAGGTTTAAATATCAGTGCGGCTAAAAAAGCAAAAATAATAGCTGCAGAAATACCGGCACTTGTAACATCGAAAATTCCTGTTAAAACACCTATAAAACCATTCTTTTCTGCTTCAGCCAAAGCACCTTTCACAAGTGAATTTCCGAAACTGCTTATAGGTACAGTAGCTCCCGCACCTGCAAAGTTTACTAACGGTTCATATAAACCTAAACCGCCTAAAATTGCTCCTGCTACCACTAATGAACAAGTTGTATGAGCTGGTGTCAATTTAAAAACATCCATCATAATCTGACCAATAACACAAATTCCTCCACCAATCAGAAAAGCCCAAAGTATTTTCAACATATTTTTCACCTCGTTACATTTCAATAGCTACAGCGTGAGCAATACAAGGTATTGTCTCTTTTTGCTGATAGGATAGTGGAGATAAAAGTGCCCCTGTAGCTACCACAAGAATTTTTTTCAATTCACCCTTTTTTAACCTATTCATAAAATGTCCATAGGTTACTGAAGCAGAACACCCGCAGCCACTGCCACCTGCGAATACATTTTGACCAGGCTTATATATTATGAGACCACAATCGAAATATCTGTCCATTGGGATATTGAATTTGTGCTCTATAAACAAGTCTCTGGCTATGTTGTAACCTACCGAACCTAAGTCCCCAGTTGCAATTAAGTCATAATAATCAAGAGGTCTTTTAGTTTCGTTAAAGTGTGCTTCTATAGTAGCTACTGCTGCAGGAGCCATTGCTCCGCCCATATTGTATGGATCTGTGATGCCCATATCAACTACTTTTCCAATTGTAGCTGCAGTTATCCTTGGTCCTTTTCCTTCTTTTGCTATTATACCTGCACCTGCAGCAGTTACTGTCCATTGAGCCGTAGGAGGTTTCTGTCCTCCATATTCTGTAGGATACCTAAATTGCTTTTCAACAGCTGCATTATGGCTTGAAGCACCACAAAGTACATAATCGGCATAATTATTTGAGACTAGCATGGAACCTACTGCAAGTGATTCCATAGAACTAGAACATGCTCCGAACACACCTAAAAAAGGTATTTCCATAGACCTTGCTGCGAAACTGCTGCTTATTAACTGATTCATCAAATCTCCACTTAAAAAGAAGTTGATATCGTCCTTTTTCAAATTAGCTTTTTTTATAGCTAAACTGCATGCATGTTCCAAAATCCTTTTTTCAGCTTTTTCGAAGCTTTCTTCTTTTGCCCAAATATCATCATAAAAATAATCAAAATCTTCACATACTTTTCCCGCTGCTTCAAAAGGTCCGCCTACTGCAGCGGATGATATTATTACAGGTTGTTTATCAAATATCCAGCTTTGTCTTCCTTGAAGCATTTACATCCCACCTAACATTTTTATAATCAGCTTTATTATTGCAATGGCAAAAGCACTGAATACACCGAAGGCAATAACACTGCCGGCTAATTTAAACATATTTCCCCCTGTTCCAAGTACATATCCTTCTGTTCTATGTTCAATGGCAGCAGAGGACATAGAATTGGCAAAGCCTGTTACAGGAATTGCTGTTCCAGCTCCAGCCCATTGCCCGATATGATCATATACGCCTAAGCCTGTAAGAACTACAGCTATAATTATTAATACGGCGACTGTCGGATTTCCAGCAGTTTCTTTTGTAAAGTGAAAATATTTTATAAATCCCATCTGCAGTATTTGTCCAAAGGCACAGATGGCACCACCTACAAAAAAAGCTTATATACAATTTATCACTACTGGTCTTTTTGGTTCTCTATCTTTAGCAAATTGTTGGTACTTTTTTACTTCCTGGTTATCATCTTTTTTTTTCATTATCCATCCACCTCATATATTTTTTACTTATTTTAGTATGTGTTAAGTTGGTGATTTTATTCTTATATGAAATGTCAAAATTGTATGGCATTCTATATTTGCATAAGTTAGTGAAAAATGGATATTTTATCAAAAAAATAAAGATTTGAACCTAAAATATAAGGTTCATATCTTTTAATAGATTCTAATATCCTAAATCTTGTCCAACAATCAGTACTGTTATTCTGTCATTGACATTTTGCCTTTTAATCAAAACATAATCATTACATATGCGGTGTTCAGATTGGCAATCCATACAATA
>JAEZDX010000600.1 GCA_023417975.1 Bacillota bacterium | reverse complement strand
GTATAAAGCCATTGAAAGTTTTAATTTGAATGAACGATGTAGCCACAAAAATCATGGCAGCCATCATTGATGTAATTACCATATCCCTTATATAAACACTTGCATTTTTTCTTTGATTGAACTGCATTTTATAACCCCCTATATATAATGATTATGTATAAATCTCTGTACAGTGATCTCATATTTATTATTATAAGATCTTATAAAATTATAGCAAATGTACCGATACAATAATTTCACTTTGTATAATGTAAATATTGGTATGCTTACATATTATAAATAATTTTTCCTTAACCGCAAATAATATTAGTAAATAAGTTTTTCTGAATATTATAGATAACTACTCTCTATTTAAAATAGTAAGGAGGGAATGATATGACTTTTCTGAGATGGCTAGGGGGATTTGTAGTCTTTTTCTGGATACTTGGACTTTTATTCAGAATTGGCGGCTCCTTAATAAATGTATTATTGGTTGTTGCAGCTATAATTTTCATAATTGATGTTATATTCGGAAGAAACAAAGCAAAGTGACATAAAAAGATACCCGGCCAGCCATGGTCAGGTATCTTTTTTTTATATTGTTACTCACTAATAGCAGTATATTCGATTTGAGACACTTTCTTATCTTTAACAGTAAATGTAAGCTTTGACTTACCCTTTTCATATATATATGTTCCCGATTTCTCAGTATATTTATCTCCGTAAGCCTTTATAACATCATTTATATCTGAAGCAATACTTATACCTTCTTTAGTAGAAACGCTATCATCTAAAAATATAATAGATGCTACAAAGTCAACTTTGTTTTTTTCATAAGTATGAAGCTCAAATCCGCTATAGGTATAAGTTTTTTCTTTTCCTTGAAAGGCACAACTGTCAGCTTCAAAATAGTCCTTTTCTTTACCAAGACTCTTTAATATAGGTGCAACTTCAGCATTCATTGCTATTGATGTACCTTTGTTTGCAAATATAAAACCATCGGTTTTAGCTCCTGCAGTATTTGTACTTTTCGTACTGCTGCAGCCTGACAAAAGCATAAGGAATATAACTAATAATATACTTAATCTTTTCATTATATTTCACCTTCCATTTCATATTATTCCTGAGCATTAGCACCTATGCTTATGAGATGTCCATATTTTTCAATTTCCTTAATTTGTGTCTCTTTCATTTGGTTGTAAAAAGTTATTTTATCCTGCCATTCCTTACTGAGAGCTTCATCTTTTCTATGATCTTCCAGTTTATATTCTTCACTAAGTATGCCTCCGAAATAATCTGCCATTTTCTCTGCACCGAACACATTCAAGTGCAGTCCTCCATCGTAAGTATCCTTATTGAAATCTATGCCGGCTTTATCCGTGGATTTGAGAAAGTTCAAATACAGTAAATCATTTTTATTCGCATATTCTTTAATTTGTTCATCCCATTCATCATACCAATATGGATATAAAGTCGGGGCTTTCATTAATACCAGCTTTATATTGTTTTTTTTGCATAGTTCTACCATACGATTAAGATAGTCATAAGAATTCTGACCGAATTGATAATCCCCAAGCTGTGGTGCCTTCGGAAAGGACTTTGCAGGTTTAACATCAGCCCTCATATAGTATCCGTTATGAGATATCTTGTCCTTATTAAATAAGTACTTAATGTCATCTCCGTTTAACTGGCTCCATCTGGAATGATACCGCAGCAGCGGGAATAAATAATCCGCTAAACTTTCATTATCCATCATAGATGCCTCAATAGATTTTATTTTAGTACTTGACATTTTCATTCCGTCTAAGGTCATCCTGTTATAAGCTTCCTTTTGAGGCTCATTGTATTTCATGGATAATACATTAAACACCACCACTTTTGGCTTTTCATATTTTAAGGTTTCCTCCAGCAAATAATAGGACTGCCAAATCAATTGCTGTGCACTTCCTCGGATATAGCTTGTAATTCCGTATTTCTCCCAAAGGGTAATAGGTGAAATATTCTCATACACTTCACAATCGCCGATAAACACTACATCATGAGGTGATTTTTCCTTATAATACTCTTGAATCAACGCTCCTTCTACTACCCCGGACATATATTTTGGCATGAGAAGCTTTTGTAATAAGTATAGGCTTCCTATTATAAAGCATGCTGTAAATATACCTATAAGAATTTTTTTCTTTTTCATAATACCCTCCTAGAACTGATTATATATAAACTGACTGGAATCATATCCTACTCCGTAAGCCCCAAACACTAGAATTATAATTATGAATACATAGGTTACAGAATAACGCAGCAGCATAGGCTTTTCTGCAAGTTTTTCTCTAACACTTCCGTTTCTTTGAAGCAGACTTACTGAAGTCAATATAATCAGTGCTATGATAAGAACTATATAATCAGCTTGGCTTAATCCGAGATTCATTAATGAGCCATTGAATAATTCACTAAAATTAAAATTAGTAAACATAGAACCAAACATTTTGAAAGTTAAAGGTACATCCCTATAACAGTCAAACATTCTTAATGAACTCATTAACAGAACAGTTCGTATAATTTGAAATAATCTAAAAGCAAACGTGTTTTTAACATTAAATTTATTGTGAAACCATCGATATAAGGGCTCAAGCTCTAATGAGATGATTATAACTACACCATTCATTACACCCCATACTATAAAGTTCCAGTTCGCTCCATGCCAAAAGCCTGTGGCAAACCAAACAATAATTGTTGAAAGATACACCGGCACACGCTTCCCTATTGCATCTCCAAATCTCCTTCTCGAAGCTTTGGAAATATTAAGCATAGGTTTGCACACAGAAATAGGATAGAATAGATAATCCTTAAACCAGGTCCCCATAGAAATATGCCATCTTCTCCAATATTCAGTAATATTTTTTGAGAAGTATGGCCTATCAAAATTCTCTTTAACCTTTATTCCAAGCACTTCAGCGATGCCTATAGTTATATCGATACCACCGGTAAAATCTGCATATAACTCAAATGCATAAAAAAGCATACCAACTAAAACGAATATTCCTTGGTATGTATCCGGATCTCGAATTATTATATTAACCGCAGCTAAAATACGGTCGGCAACTATTAACTTTTTAAAATACCCCCACATTATCCTTTGAAGTCCGAAGGTTATATTTCTGCGGTCATAAGGATGTTCCTCAAATAGTGTTTTAGACAGATCATCGAATCTGCTGATAGGTCCTTGGACCATCTGAGGGAAAAAAGATACAAAAAGTGCAAGCTTGAATATATTTTTTTCAGGAGGATATTTTCCTCTGTAAACATCAATAATATACCCCATCGTTTGAAACGTATAAAAGGATATTCCCATAGGCAGAGCCAGATTCCAAAAAGAAAGCTGGTTCTGGCTGCCAAATGCTTTGGCAATGTAATTAACATTTTCTATGAAAAAGTTAGTGTATTTAATTACCGCCAAAATTCCAAAATTTATAAGCAAACAAAGTACAAGCCATTTTCGCTGCTTTGCTTTTATTGATTCCTTGTAGCTCTTTTTCTCTTCCCTTGACATATTTGCTTTATTCTGAAGCATATATTCCGACTGAACCTTCTGCAGAGCGCTTATCTTCTTGCTCACTGCATATGTAGAAACAGTAGTCGCCAAAATATAGAACAAGTATTTAAACCCGGCAAATGCATAAAACAAATAGCTTGTCAAAAGCAACAGCAGCCATTGATATTTTTTTGGAATTAAATAATAAATTACAAATAATAAAGCTAAGAACAATATAAAAGTATATGATGTAAAAAGCATAAGGCCCCCCTGTTAATCTTCATCTAGTAAACGCTCAACTAAAGCATATAAAGCTTTTGCGGAATTGAAATTATCCGGAACTATTTCTTCTGCAGGTATATTCACATCAAATTCACTGCTTATTTCCGTAATCACTGTTATAATGTCAAATGAATCTAAAATATGTGCATCAATTAAATTGTCGCAGGTTTTGAAATCAACCTCCGGATGTAAACCCTCTAAAATTTTTAATAAAGCTTCCATATTATCTCTCCTTCTTATTATGATTTATTTGTTGTAGTTTATATTTTCTCTTAAATAGACTCTGTCGATCTTCCCATTGGCAGTCAAGGGCATTGCCTCAATTGTCTGCACATAATAGGGAAGCATATATC
>JAEZDX010000124.1 GCA_023417975.1 Bacillota bacterium | reverse complement strand
ACTTTTCTCCGTTAAAGAATGTAGGGGATAAAGCGTCTTCAGGTGACATATTGGGCGTTGTTCAAGAGACTTCTATTATTGAACATAAAATTCTTGTTCCCAATGGCATTGAAGGTGAAATAACTTATATACAAGAAGGAGACTATACGATTTTGGAGAAGGTAGCTGAAATAGCTTCCGGCTTTGAAAAAAAAGATATTACACTGAAGCAAAAGTGGCCTGTGAGAAGAGGAAGACCGGTAAAACAAAAATTAAATCCTATAGCCCCAATGGTAACAGGACAGAGGGTAATAGATACATTTTTCCCGGTGACAAAGGGAGGGACGGCCTGTGTGCCTGGTCCTTTTGGAAGCGGAAAGACCGTAGTGCAGCATCAATTGGCAAAATGGGCTGATGTGGAGATTGTAGTCTATGTTGGCTGCGGAGAACGTGGAAATGAAATGACAGATGTTCTAAATGAATTTCCTGAACTTAAGGATCCTAAAACAGGGGAGTCATTAATGAAAAGAACCGTACTCATAGCTAACACCTCTAATATGCCGGTGGCTGCCAGAGAGGCTTCAATATATACAGGAATAACTATAGCAGAATATTTTAGAGATATGGGATATTCCGTTGCACTTATGGCAGATTCAACCTCACGATGGGCGGAAGCTTTAAGAGAAATGTCGGGAAGACTTGAAGAAATGCCTGGAGAGGAAGGTTATCCTGCATACCTTGGATCGCGACTTGCGGAATTCTACGAAAGAGCAGGTAAAGTTATTTGCCTTGGAGAAGATGGAAGAGAAGGTGCACTTACAGCTATCGGAGCAGTTTCACCTCCTGGAGGAGACTTATCTGAGCCGGTAACTCAATCCACCTTAAGAATAGTAAAAGTGTTTTGGGGATTGGATTCTCAATTGGCATACAGGAGACATTTTCCTGCAATTAATTGGCTAAACTCATACTCTTTGTATTTAGAGAAAGTAAGCGGATGGATGGACAAAAACGTCGGTGAAAATTGGACGAAATTGAGAATCCGTGCTATGGCGGTGCTTCAGGAAGAAGCAGAGCTTCAGGAAATTGTAAGACTTGTTGGCTTTGATGCGTTGTCGGAAGGAGATCAGTTAAAGCTTGAGATTGCTAAGTCCATAAGAGAAGATTATCTGCAGCAAAATGCTTTTCACGAGGTTGACTCCTATGCCTCCTTTGAAAAGCAGTATAAAATGCTGAAACTTGTGCTGAGCTTCGAAGATGAGGCAAAGAGAGCATTGAGCGCCGGTATATATCTTAGTAAAATATTGTCTTTGGAAGTAAGAGACAGAATAGCAAGAGCTAAGTATATTCATGAAGAGGATATAGACACAATAGGTGATATTATAGAAGAATTAAAGACAAGGGTCGACAACTTGATTGAAGAAGGAGGGGTTTTTAATGCTTAAGGAATACAGAACTGTTACGGAAGTAGTTGGCCCCTTAATGGTTGTTGAAGAGGTTTCCGGGGTAAAATATGATGAACTTGTAGAAATAGAAATACAAAATGGAGATATTAGGCGAGGAAGAGTTTTAGAAATAAATAGAGATAAGGCTGTAATACAGCTGTTTGAAGGCTCTGCTGGAATAAATTTAAAAGGCAGTAAGGCCAGATTTCTTGGAAGACCGTTGGAAATCGGACTTTCAGAAGATATGCTGGGAAGGGTGTTTGACGGACTTGGAAGACCAAAAGACAACGGACCAAAACTCCTTCCGGAAAAAAGGTCCGATATTAATGGTTATCCAATGAATCCTGTATCCAGAGATTACCCCAATGAATTCATTCAAACAGGGATATCCGCCATTGATGGGCTGAATACCCTTGTAAGAGGCCAAAAGCTGCCCGTATTTTCAGGTTCCGGATTACCCCATGCCGAGTTGGCTGCACAAATTGCAAGACAGTCGCAAGTGCTCAATTCCGACTCAAAATTTGCGGTTGTATTTGCAGCTATAGGAATCACCTTTGAAGAAGCACAGTTTTTTATAGATGATTTTACGAATACAGGAGCAATAGATAGAGCTGTACTCTTTATGAATCTTGCAAATGACCCTGCAGTTGAGAGAATTGCTACCCCGAGAATGGCGTTGACTACTGCTGAGTATTTAGCCTATGAAAAAAACATGCACGTACTAGTTATTATGACGGATATGACTAACTATGCTGAAGCATTAAGAGAGGTATCTGCTGCAAGAAAAGAAGTGCCGGGAAGAAGAGGTTATCCGGGATATCTTTATACTGACCTTGCAAATTTATATGAAAGAGCAGGAAGAATAAGAGGAAAAGAGGGATCTATAACTCAAATACCTATTCTTACTATGCCTGAGGATGATAAAACACATCCTATACCGGATTTAACAGGATATATAACTGAAGGTCAGATTATTTTAAGCAGAGAATTGTACAGAAAAGGTGTAATGCCGCCAATAGATGTATTACCCTCCTTGTCAAGATTAAAGGATAAAGGAATTGGAAAAGGAAAAACTAGAGAAGATCATGCGGATACCATGAATCAATTATTTTCTGCTTATGCGCAAGGTAAGCAGGCTAAGGAACTGGCAGTAATACTTGGTGAATCTGCACTGTCAGATACTGATAAGCAATACGCCAAATTTGCTGAAGGCTTTGAAAATGAATATGTGTCCCAAGGCTTTAATACTAACAGAACTATTGAAGAAACCTTGGATCTTGGCTGGAAGCTGCTTTCCATACTGCCCAAAACGGAGCTTAAGAGAATAAGAGATGAATTTTTGGAAAAGTACCTTTCTGACAGAAAGGATGATTAAATATGGCGAGACTCAATGTTAATCCCACAAGGATGGAACTTACAGCACTAAAGAAAAGACTAACGACAGCTGTAAGAGGACATAAGCTATTAAAGGATAAACAAGATGAGCTTATGCGAAGATTCATTGATATGGTAAGGTATAACGATGAATTAAGACGAGAAGTGGAAGCTAAGTTAAGCGATTCGTCTAAGGAATTTTTAATGGCAAGAGCCGTTATGTCTTCAGAATTTTTAGAAGAAGCTATTATGTATCCTACAGAAAAAATTACTGTGGAAGTATATAAGAAAAACATAATGAGCGTAAATGTTCCTGTAATGAAATTTAATAGAGAGAGGCAGGAGGATGGCGGAAGCATATTTCCATATGGGTTTGCTTTGACCTCCGGAGAGCTTGATGGAGCAATTGAAAAACTATATAGTATTTTCCCAAAGCTTCTTGAACTGGCGGAGGTAGAAAAATCCTGCCAGCTTATGGCTGATGAAATTGAAAAGACAAGAAGAAGAGTTAATGCCTTAGAATACATGACAATACCTCAACTTGAGGAAACTATAAAATATATAAAAATGAAGCTTGACGAAAATGAAAGAGGAAACCTTACAAGGCTTATGAAAGTAAAGGCTATAATGATGGAAGGTACTCAGTAGTCAGTCTATTTATTGGACTGACTTTTATTTTTAATGTGGACAAATGGCTATTCAATATATAGAATATAATATATATTAAATAATAAACATTAAGGAGGTGAATAGATTTTAGTTGTTATATAGAACACACAAAGGCTATTACATTCTGCCTTCGCAAAAAATCCTTGAAGATTGGATATTTTTGCTCGGCACAATGTAAGACTTTCAGTATGTTCTCTATAGTTAAATAACTGAAATCAAAAAACCATGGCTGTTAGAAAGATATTGCAATATGGAGATAAAAGATTGAATACTCCTTGTGAAAAGGTTGAGAAGATAGATGACGAAATAAAGAAGCTCATAAAGGATATGAAGGATACGTTGTATGACGGTGACGGAATAGGTTTGGCAGCTCCCCAGATTGGAGTATTGAAGCGAGTTATACTAATTGACTTGAGGGATGAGAGTGAGGCTATAGTTCTAATTAATCCGGAGATTGTAGAGGCTTATGGAAAAGAAGTTAGTATTGAAGGGTGCCTAAGCTATGTAGGATACGAAGGAGAAGTAATCAGACCTAAGAAGGTAAAAGTGAGGGGAATCACACCGGAGAACAAGGTTGTTGAATATATGGCTGAGGAGCTTTTAGGAAAAGCCTTTTGCCATGAAATAGATCATCTGGATGGAATAATGTATATGGATAAAGCTAGAGTTATGTATGAATTGGAGGAATAGCGGTAAATTGTTGCCGCTATTTTTTTGTTAAATCATTTACAATGATAAATTACATATTTACATCTTGCACATGTTATTGTATACTACTGTATATACAGTAGACAAGCGG
>JAEZDX010000543.1 GCA_023417975.1 Bacillota bacterium | reverse complement strand
ATCTTATACCGCTTCTACCTGGATAAGGTATAATAACGCTATTATATCCCTTATTTTTTAATTCAAATACAATTTTCTCGCATTCTGCTTTTAAGTGTAAATCTGCAGCACAAATAATATTATTTCGTTCTGATTCAAGTGGAAACCATGTCCATTCTATAGATTGCTTAACATGATGTGCTAAAACAATTATTGATTTACATTTTGGTAAAAAATCTTTTAATGATTGTTTTTCACTTTCAGAACATATAGAAATAGAAAATGAATCAATATCACAACAAGTTGGTAAATTTTCCTTAAGACAATTTAGTTTTATCAATTTTACCCATCCTCCTTTGCATAAATCTGCTACTGTACATAAACTTAAATGCACGGAGGGTGTCTCCATGCATTTTTAGGCTTGCCTAGAGGATGAGTTCGTCCAACAAGATTTTTATTTTCATCGTAAATGACTAACTGTTCCTCCATTTGTACCTCCATGGCTACAAATATAAGTTAACTAAATTAACCATCAAACCAATAGACTAAGGATTATTTAGACTTTATACATAATAAAATGTAAGGAATTACAAATCAGCAATTTTTATTAAATTTTAACATAAGTGAATCGCAAATAGGTGTATATCCTATTTTTTGATAAATACTATTTGATGTTGGGTTTAATAAATCTGTGTATAATACACACTTTGCAAATCCATTATCTAGTGCTATTTGAGTGACTTGAGCTACGCATGAGGAAGCGTAACCATTTCCTCGATAATAAGTAGGGGTATAAACAAATGATACGCAGATAGCTGTTTGCGTTTCTTTTGTATATCCTGCCATAGAAACAGGTATCCCATTGTCTTCTAAAACGTATTGCTTTTTTGTAGATAATCGGTAATGATATGAGTTTGCATCTTGCGGTATAGACATTTGTGTATTACCATAAATACTTGCTGCATTAAATGCTTCTGCCCAGTATGGAAAAAAATGCATATCTTTTTCATTTAGCAAACGAACATCACCTAATTGTTTTATATTTGGGTTTACTGCTTTAAGTTCATATATGCGTTGGCTCATAGTTGTATTAAAGTTAAGTCCCGTTACAGTGGCATATTCTTTAGCAAAACACTCTGCCAAGCTTTTTTCGGTTGTTACACCAGGAATATCATGGTCTTTCAATCCATCCACCAGGCATCGTATAACGTCAGAACTAATTATATTATCTGTTGCATAAAGTGCTATATTATGCGGTGGTGTCATTAAAGCAATAAGCCGAATACCATTTCCATCAGAAATAGTTGCCATAAGCCATTTTATAGGGTCACGCCAGTCTGTTTTATCTTTTCCTGCATGTCCAATCATTATATTGCCAAGAAGAATCATATTCTGTGCCTCGTGACGCATTAGCACATCAAAAGTATCATTGTAAAACTCGTGTACATTCGTATACAACTTGAATTGTGGTTTGGGGTTGTAACTCATAAAAGCATCTCCTTTTTAATTTAAAATAATTAATGGATATAATATCGCTAATGCCGCTAATATCACTCTCACTCATACAACCACCTCCTCTGAAAATATAAATATTGTATAATCTAATATTTCTTAAAGTGTAACACAGAAAACCATTTTATTCCACACAAGATTAATATTGATGGATACTTACGATAAGGCGATTAATAATGACAATAGTGTATAAAACAATTCTAATCATTTTTGGTATATTTTTTATTTTCCATGAGGTTTATAGTTGTTAATATACTATCAAGTAAGTAAATACTATTTGGAGGTACTCCATGAAAACATATCACCGTAATTACATTTATGAAAGTAATGACTTTGAGAACTTATGTAAATTCATTATTCAGGATAACGCATTTAAGAAGGAATTTTTTGTTTGGCATATTGGACGTATTGTTGATTGGAAATATAATCTTTCAAATTTTAAAAGGCACTTTCCTGATAATTTCAATAAAGCTGCCCATTTATGGTTTGATTATTTCCACAATCTTATTGGTTTTGTAATTTCAGAGGAGTTTGATAATGAATTTACAATATTTCTGAAAAACCAATATTCATATTTATATCCTGAATTACTAAACTGGGTTAGAACGGAATGGGGAAATAAATACAATATATTAGTTACATCAGTATTACAGACTCAAACGGAATATATTAAATTCCTTGAAGATGCTGGATATAAAAAAAGTAATTGCCTTGAGATGACAAGAGCTTTTAATACAATCTCTTACAAAGATTTTACTGTTGAAGATTCGACTATATCCTTCCAAAGCATGTTTGAGAATTGTAATTATGAAGAACAAGCTAATCTAAGGACCAGCGCTTGGCCAAAGCCTTATAGTCATGAAATAGATTTGCAGATTAGAGAATATACAAGGCAAAGTCCTATTTATAATGCCAAGTTCGACTTTGTGTTAGTAAATAATGATGGTAGACATATATCTGGTTGTGAAGCCTTCATCGATTATGAAAACAATACAGCTGAAATAGAAAGGGTTTGCACTCACTCTGACTTTTATAATAGGGGATATGCTCAAATGATTCTTAAGGCTTGTATGAAAAGATTATATGATAACAATATAATGACAGCATTTATTGGAGGCTCCTATGACAAGACTATTTACCTATATGGTAAATTAGGTCATGTAACAGAGTATGCAAGATACTCCTTTGAATTGCATACAGTTTTAGTAAACGATGCTAGTGGAATTTGACAGACACTCTCCATACATTTACATCTTGCCAATAGAAGCAGAAAGACCATATAAAATCAATTGATTTTATATGGTCTAATTTTACTATTTTCCAAAATATCTGTTCAAAAGACCTTTGAAAGCAGCACCATGTCTAGCTTCATCCTTACACATTTCATGTACTGTGTCATGAATAGCATCCAAATTCAACTTCTTAGCTAAAGTTGCAAGGTCTTTCTTACCCTGGCAAGCACCATGCTCTGCATCAACTCTTAACTGTAAGTTTTTCTTTGTATCTGATGTTACTACTTCACCAAGTAACTCAGCGAATTTTGCAGCATGTTCAGCTTCTTCAAAAGCAATTCTCTTATAAGCTTCAGCAACCTCAGGATAGCCTTCTCTATCAGCTTGTCTACTCATTGCTAGGTACATTCCAACTTCTGTACATTCTCCTACAAAGTTAGCTCTTAAGCCTTCTAAAACTTCAGGATCAACTCCAGCTGCTACACCTATAACGTGTTCATCTGCCCAAGCTAGCTTGTCGGCATTTTTTTCTATAAACTTTTCCTTTGGAGCTTTACAGATTGGGCAGCTTTCAGGTGCCTCTTCTCCCTCATAAACATATCCACACACGGAACAGACAAATATTTTCATTTTTATTTCCTCCCTAAAATACAAATATAAATATAAATATAAAGTGATTTTTGTTTTTTTATTGTTTGTATGTATTCGACAATTCATATTATATAATAGTAATTATTAAATTGCAACCCTTTTTTATAAAATATTTTATAAAAAACTAATTGTTACCAAAAAAAGTAGAAGCAGAGTACAACCCAAGGCTTTCAAAAAGTTAAGCTTTAAAAGCAGGTCGTATCTGTTTCTATATTTTAAATTGTGGCTATCTATCTGATAACTTTAGTGATTTTGAACATGCTGTCAAGTAAATACCAGTTCATTGGAGCGGATTTTCCTAAAGACCAGTAGCTTGTTCCTCTGAGTCCATATTCATTCACAAGCTTATACTTTTCAAATAGGCTTCTTACATCTTCAAACCAAACAACATGCTCTTTGCCATTATTATCATAATAATTAAAATATGGGGAAGCAGATTTTTTATCATATTTAATGGCTGCACCATTACGCGCTGCAATTTCAATAGCTTCCAGATAACCAATAGCTTTTGCATACTCTCCCTTTGGAGTATATGGGAGTGTCCAGTCATAACCGTAAAGAGGAATTCCCATCATAATCTTCTTTGGAGGAATTACTGAGACTGCATAGTTTATTACTTTCCTTACTTCGTTCAGAGGCGCCACAGCTAAAGGTGGGCCACCAGACCATCCCCATTCGTAAGTCATCAAGATAACGAAGTCTGCTATTTCACCATGGGCCTTGTAATCGTGGGCACCATGCCAAGCACCTTCAGTTACATCCGATGTTTTCGGAGCTAGGGCAGTAGCAAGTACGTAATCTGGATGCAGACGGTCTGCCAGTTTTCTCAAGAAA
>JAEZDX010000542.1 GCA_023417975.1 Bacillota bacterium | reverse complement strand
CTAACTGTAGATAGAAAGAAAAACATAAAGAGTTTTAATGTTGAAGAAGCATCTTTAGAGGAAGTTTTTCTTTCGCTTACAGGCAAAAAACTAAGGGACTAGGAGGAGCATTATGAGAATAAAGGCTACAATCATAGTAAGTTTTAAAATGATGGTAAGTCAATGGAAGCAGATGCTGCTCATGTATTCAATTTTTCCGTTGATTTTATCCTTCCTTATGGGATATTTCCAAAGAGAGTCTTTTAAACCTGATATGAATATGGACAAAATTAAAGTTACTATTACAGATAAAGATAAAAGTGAAAGTTCTAAAAGCTTTATGGATTTTTTTAATTCTGAGGAAATGAAAAGATTATTTGAAGTTAAGGATAATGGAGATTACTTTATTACAATACCTGAAGGTTATGAAAAAAGCTTATCAGATTTGAAGGAGACATCAATTAAGGTAGAAGAAAAGGAACGTGTTTCAAGTGACAATGAAGCCATAGTGAGAGGTGTTATTGATCAATATGGTAAAATTATAACTCAAGGTGCTGTTATTTCAAATAAAATTCAAGCTTTGGATAAAGTGGATAAAGACAAATTATATAAGGAGATTGCAAATAAGATAAGTGAATTAACACAGAAAAGTTCCATTAAGGAAAGTATTTTGCAAGGGGAGGCCACATTAACTTCCTATGAAAATCAGGGAGCATCTATGATTACTTACTTTTTAATACTAATTATATTTTCTTGTGTTTCCGGCTATCACATGGATAAAGAAAACGGAAGCTTTAAAAAGCTAATGTCTACGCCAATCTCGCGCTTGAACTTTTTCAATCTTGATTTGTTAATTTTCTTCATATACAGCTTTGTCTACAGTCTTTTATATATACTTACCTTCAGAGTTGCAGGTATTGCTTTTAAGGGGGTAAATCCTATATTGATTTTTTCATTGTTAGTATGTCAAAGCTTGGTTGTGACGGCCTTTGCAGGATTAATAATTGCGTTTGTCAGTAAGAAATATTCCAATATAATTATGATGTTAGTTATGTATTTTCAAATAATATTCGGAGGAATATTTCTACCTGTAAAAGATGTTAACAGTGAAATTTTTACTTTGGCAGCAAAATTTGCTCCCGGTAATTTGCTAGCACAGGCCTATAGAAGTTGTATACTTTTTAATTCCTTTAGTAGGATTGAGGGGTACCTAGGTAGTATGTTGATAATTTCTATTATTGTGTATTTAATTAGCATGGTAAAAGTAAAAGTTAGATGGGAGGAATAACTATGAGATTTATCAGCATGGTTGCAGTAAATAGTAAAAGGTATTTTAAAGATTTAAAAAATGTTATAATGATGCTTATCCTTCCTTTTATATGTGTGGCAGCAGTAAGCATGCTATTGAAAGATGGAAATATGAATAGTAATGAAAAAGTTGCTATTGTTAATTCGGATAGTGGTATACAAGGTAAGGAATTAATTAAGAAGCTGGGAGTAATAGATATATATGAAAAAAAGGAACAGGCTCTGAAGGAACTAAGAAATTATAATTATATGGCAGTCTATGAAGTACCGCAAGATTTTTCAAACAAGTTGAGCAGAGGTGATATACCTGAAATTACTGCTTATAAACTTGAAAGCGGAAATTCAACACAATTATTTGAAGCAAATTTACAAAATAAAATTAATGAAATGCTTAAGGTACAAATTCTTTATGACAAAAATATTGTTGTTAGTGAAGAAGATTTAGATAAGAATTTAATCAATATTGACTATAAAATGAAACCCGGATTATTATCTCAAGGAGAATTCCTTCCAATAATGCTTATTTTATTTTATCTTGTTACTTTTTCGGGAAACTTCAGTGCTGACCTATTGACCTTAAGAAAGGACAAAATATTGGAAAGATTCTTATCTACGAAAAATAAAGGGTATGAAATTATGGGGAGTTTATATCTATCCATGCTTATTGTACAGACAGTGCTGTATTCTGCATCTTTTTTAGTTATGGATTTAGTGTTTAAATATAAATTTGAGAATTTCGGAATGTTGCTATTAAATATTATATTGATGAGCATGGTGAGTATAAGTCTTGTAGTAATGATAACAAGGATATTTAAGGAAGGTCCAGTGGCATCGCTGATACTCACTATGATTACTATGATTATGTTCTTTGCTTATATTTTAAGTGTAATAGCTGAAACATCCTCAAAGGTTCCTGAAATAATGACTACATTAAGTAAGCTTACTCCTTTTTATTGGGCTTTGGACAGTATAGAGAAATCTGTTATTTTCCCCAATGCTATAATTCTTGTATTAATGGCACTTGTTTTCTTTAGCGCTGGAAGTATACGATATTCAAGCTTTGCAAAAGAGGTATAGTAAATAAAAAAATAGCTTTCCAAGAGGAAGCTATTTTTATTGGCTATTCATTGAAGCTTTCAGGGGTTAAATCGTTAATATATTCGATAAGTTCATCCAATACTCTTGAAGAGCGCAAAGCATCTGTGCCGCCTCCGTGATAGAAAACACAAAATTCCTTCCTGTGCTTTAAATAGAAAATGTGATAACTTCTATTACCAACCTGTCGATGACCTAGACAAGCTTCATCAATGTCTTCAGTTAATGCATTCAAAACCTTATTATCAGTTCTTATATCTGTAAAAACCTCAAGAGAAGCAAACCTTGGAAAATACACGAATTTACTCATTGTCTCCATTAAATTACCTCCACATTATTCTATATGTTATTAAAGTAAATATTCTAAATTTGTTGTGTTCTATATAGTTTAAAATAATATATCAAAGATTATTCAAAATTCGTATTCCAAAGTAAAGATTTCCATGAACATTATGGTGATATAAGGTTCCAATTTCGACTATTAACTTATACATGCTCAAAAGCTTTTTAAAATTCAATGTTTTGACACATGTATAAGTTAAGTTTCAATAAAGGAACCCTATAATTATATATACCCTATAATGTGAATTAATTATATGATTGTATTATTAGTAATATATGGTACAATATTCTATATATGTTATCATAGCACAGTAAGTTACAAATATTTATGAGGAGATGGGTAGATGGAGGATACGCCTATAGTTTGCTATAATCAGCAGATAAATGATGATTGTGAGAGAACTATTTTGGAAGCTCATAAGCTGGCAGCAGAAGCGGAATCATTATATAGCAAAAATGTTGAATCATTCAAATTGAGTGTGATGCTGGCAGCAGAATCCTTAAAAAGATATCCTAATGAAATGGCAGAAAAAATAATACGGAGGGGTCTGGAAATATTGCCCACAGTTGAAGAATGTTATAACTGTGATGCGTTACCATATAAACTTGTTAAAAGCCCGAACAACGAATGGTATTGTTTAATAGCTTATAAGCCTGGAAGTTCAATGTGCAAAGAAACTATCTTAAGTATACGGTCAATAGATAATAATAGAATTATATATAGTATTACTGAAAAAGATATATTGGATGCTGTATTCAGTCCTAATAACAGATATATAGCTTTATTATGCGGAAATAAGCTTTTCAGTAAAAATCGATGTTATGTTAAAATATTTGATGTTTATTTGAAAAATGAAGTTGGGTGTATAAAATATGAAGAAAATATTTCCCATATAAGTTTTAGCCCAAGAGGAGATTTTTTTGCTGTAATCAGTGGAAACGATTTAACAATGACTTTATCAGGAGAATGCTCTCCCCATATATGGACAATTCCGGATTTTCAAGAACTTAACTGCAGTCATAAGCATGAGAGAAAAATTAACGGATTATGTTTCAGTAATGATGGTAAGTATATTATAACTGCCTCCAATGATCATAAAGTAATTATTTGGAATATTCATGAGAATATTGAGACTGCGTGCTTTTTTTATGACGAGGCTGTAAAAGGAATTCGGTCGGTATTAAATGGAGAATATTTTCTTACTTATACAAATAGAAAAGTATATATATATAAATTCATGGGATTAGAATATTGTACATCAATTGATTACAATTCATCAATTAGTAATATAGCTGTATCCTACAATTTTGAATACATAGCTATTAGTAGCTATGACAAGATGCTCAAAATATATAAATTGAATTCCAGAAAACCTCCACTCAATATATCTCATGACGATAATATAACTAATATAAAATTTAGTGATGACAATAGATTTATATGTACCAAAAACGGCAAAAAAGTTTTAAGGTATTGGAATTTGATGAGTGGTAAAGAAATAAAAAGAATAATTCATACAGAAGAAATAAATGATTATTTTCTTACTAAGGATGGTAAGCATATAATAACTACAGACATAAAAGGTGATATTAAGTCATGGAGTCTAGAAGAAGAGTATGGTTATACGGATTTGAAAATAAAACCACAGGCTAAGTGCATTGCCATAAATCCTGGGTGTCAAAATGTTGCTGTAGCGTATGAATACGGTACCATTGAGTACTATAATATTTTTAACGGTAAGTATTTAGATGTAATAAGCGTAAAGGGAAGAATAAAATATATTGATTATAGTAATACTGGGCAATATATGGCATGCATAAAAGAAAATTTTAAAAATTATAATACTAATTCCATTATGGTAATAGAAACAAGCAACGGTAACATAGTTAAGAGAATTGATATAGCTGATAAGGTAAATATGATATGTTTTAATTTGACTAATAATAGCTTAGCTGCCGCTTGTGGAAATGCATTTTCGTCTTTTATAAAAAACTTGGAAAACAGTGTTTTGGTATTCAGTTTGGAAGACGATAAATATATAATAAATAATAAACATGAGAAGATGGTTAAGTATGCAGCATTTAATTCAAGTGGAAGTATGCTTGCAGCAGTTAGTTCTGACTGCTGTTGCAGGGTATATGACCTTAAAAGCGGAAAAATTTTAAATGTCTTTAGTTATGACTTTGTGCCTAAATTTATAGGTTATTGTAAAAATGACAGTGAACTGATTATAGGTTTTGAAAATAATTCTATTTATTTCGTTGATAGCTGCAAAGGTAATTTAAAGCATAGGTTGTTATGCAATGATTCAATAGACTTCTTGTGCGAAAGTAAAGATAGAAAATACATAGCCGGTATATGCCGAAGTAATACGGAAATAACAAAATGTACAGTAAGAATATGGGAAAACGATAGCTATAGAGAAATTGCACATTTATATGTTGAAAAGGAAATTAATAATATATGTTTTAGTCCGGATAGTAAATACTTTGCAGCCTTATGCAGTGATTGCACCGTTAGGGTATGGAATAAGTGGAGACCTAACGACTTGACCGATTATTTATGTAATAGAATTGATAGTGAATCTATAAATTATGAAACCTATACTTCCAGTTGTATATAAGGAAATAAATATTAGAACATATCTTCAGCTCTTCAGCATAATTACAAAGAGTTAAGAAAAAGCTATGCAGAGATTTCTATTCAGCAGACCTTTGCATGCAGAAGAATTGATAATTTAATAAGAAAAAATGTAATATTGTGACATTTAACATATTAACAAAAAAGACGGCGCAGTGCTGTCTTTTTTGTTTATTTATAGCGTATATTTTGATGATAAAATTAAACAAAGTTTAGGTACATTGCGAAAGTGTTAATTATTCGCAATAAATGGATTGGCGTTTTTGCAAAATAATAAGTAACAAACGATTCCATAAACGGATTTGCAAATATATAAACTTCATATTGATAAATTGCTAAGAATTATATAAAATTGATATAAAATTAATATGTAATCAAGATTCTTAAATTAATATTAGCGTTAAATTAAAAAGGGGGAAAAAACTATGAAAAGAAATTTAAAGGCATTAGCAATAGTAACTTCTATATTGGTTACTGCCGGAGTATTAGCGGGATGCGCAACAAAGAAAAAAGATGATACTGCCGGTAATTCAAAAGATAGCGGGGAAATCAAAATTGGTGCAGTATTGCCGCTTACTGGAAGCATAGCTTCTTTCGGACAATCTTCAAAGGAAGCATTAACGGTTTTAGAAGAAGAAATAAATAATAAGGGCGGCATACTAAATGGTAGAAAGATTAAGTTCTATTATGAGGATGATGAAGCTCAACCTGCTAAATCTTCAAATGCAATTACAAAGTTAATTGATAGTGAGAAAGTAGTAGGTATAGTTGGTACTGTAACAAGCGGTGGTTGCTTAGCAATGGGGCCTATAGCAACAAAGAAGAAAATTCCGATGATTACAGGAACAGCAACGAATGAAACTGTAACCACTGTGGGTGGTGAGTATGTATTCAGAGCTTGTTACTTGGATCCATTCCAAGGAAAAACCGTTGCAAAGTTCGCAGCTAACGATTTATCTGCAAAGAAGGCTGCAGTATTATATGATTTAGGAAGCGACTATAGCAAAGGACTTTCCGATGCTTTTGTAGATAGCTTTAAAAGCGGAGGAGGTACAGTTACTAATGTATTAACTTATAATACAGCTGATAAGGACTTTAATGCTCAGCTTACTAAGATTAAGAGTGATAATGTAGATGTATTATTCTTACCAGAATATTATGATGCAGTAGGTCTGATAGCTAAGCAGGCAAAAGCACTTGGAATTAATGCAGTCCTACTAGGCGGCGACGGTTGGGATTCTGCTGACTTAGTAAAAATAGGCGGAGATGCAGTAAACGGAGGATACTTCTGTAACCATTATTCACCTGATGATACAGCTCAGCCTGTTCAAGACTTTTTAAAGGCATACAAAGCAAAATATAACAACAAGACTCCGGATGCACTTGCTGCTCTTGCATATGATGCAGGTAAATTACTTATAGATGCAATGGTTAAAGCAGGTACAACTGATGGCGAAAAAGTTAAAACTGCTATGCAGGCTTTAGAAGATACAGTAGTATCAGGTAAGATAACTTTTGATAAGGATAGAAATCCAATCAAAGGTGCGGTAATGATAAAAATCGAAAACGGAAAACAAGTACTTGCTAAGAAAGTTGATTCAAAATAAGACTTAGTAGCTTTGGTGGTATGCGAATACCACCAAAGTCTGCTTATAAGAATGGAGGAAAATATATGCATGATTTGGGTCAGCAAATACTAAACGGTCTATTTTTAGGTAGCATTTATGCTTTAATAGCCATTGGTTATACCATGGTATACGGAATTATAAAATTAATTAATTTTGCTCACGGAGATATATTGATGGTTGGTGCTTTTGCAGCATTTGTGGCGGTAAATACCTTTGGTTTATCTTTTGTACCGGCTTTGATACTTTCAATGGCGTTTTGTGCATTGCTTGGAATTGTTATTGAAAAGGTGGCCTATAAACCGCTAAGAAATTCTCCTAAGATTACTTTGCTAATTACTGCAATCGGTATTTCTTTATTGTTGGAAAACGGTATGAGACTGGATCAATTGGCAGGACCCAATCCAAAGCCTTTCCCTGATATGATAAGTAATGTATCACATCCTTTCTTAGGAATGAGAATAAGTAACGTTCAAATTTTGACATTAGTTGTAACTATTCTTTTGGTATTGCTACTTCAGTTTATTGTTTATAAGACTAAAGTTGGAAAAGCTATGAGAGCTACTTCCTTTGATAACGAAGCTTCAAAGCTAATGGGTATTAATGTAAATAATGTTATTTCTTTTACTTTTGCAATTGGCTCAGCACTAGGTGCAGCAGCAGGTGTTCTTTATGCAATGATGTATCCTCAAATCGATCCTTTAATGGGGATGATGCCGGGATTGAAGGCTTTCATTGCAGCGGTACTTGGAGGTATAGGTGTAATACCCGGTGCTATGTTTGGTGGGATATTATTAGGATTGGTAGAATCGCTGACAAAGGCATATATTTCAGCTAATCTTTCTGATGCAATTGTATTTCTAATACTCATTGTTATATTACTGGTAAGACCGGCGGGTTTACTCGGCAAGCTTACTAGAGAGAAAGTGTAGGTGTCATTTATGTTAAACAATATTTTATCATCGAAAAGGGTAAGAACATTTGCTTTAACAACAATCTGTGTTTTGGCAGGTTACTTTGTAATGATATACCTTATGCAGAACGAAATTATTAATGATTATTATCAACAGATTATAATAAGTATGTGTATCAATATTATACTTGCAGTAAGCTTAAATCTAATTATTGGCTTTACTGGCCAGCTTACTTTAGGACATCTTGGCTTTATGGCTGTTGGCGCATATGCGGCAGCTATTGCTACAACAAAGTATAATGTACCTTTTATTCTGGCTTTATTGTTAGGAGCAGTATTAGCTTTTATAGTGGGAATATTGATAGGATATCCTATTTTAAGACTTAAAGGGGATTACTTGGCGATATGTACTCTTGGTTTCGGAGAAATTGTCAGAGTTATAATACAGAACTCCGACTATCTTGGCGGAGCAAGAGGCTTATATGCTATTGAACAGAAGACCGATTTTAACTGGGTATTCTTTGGAGCAGTAATAACGGTTATAATAGTTCGAAATATTCTTACTTCATCGCAAGGAAGAGCTATGATATCTGTAAGGGAGGACGAGATTGCATCGGAATCCATGGGAATAAATACTACTAAATATAAGATTTTAGCTTTTGCTATTGGAGCATTGTTTGCAGGTTTTGCTGGTGGGCTTTATGCTCATTTCTATTACACAATACAGCCTACATCCTTTAACTTTATAAGATCTCTTGATGTGCTTATATTTGTTGTTTTCGGTGGTATGGGAAGCTTGTCAGGTTCGGTTATTGCCGCTGCTGCACTCACCGTATTGCCTGAAGCCCTAAGGTCTATGCAGGACTACAGAATGGTTATATATCCTATAATGCTTATAGTTCTGATGATTTTCAGACCTCAAGGCTTGTTTGGAACAAAGGAATTGAGCAACATTTTTAAAGGTTCTAAATCAAAACAAAAGGCTGGTGATAAAGATGTCATTGCTTAAGGTAAGTGATCTATCAATAAGATTCGGAGGCTTATTGGCAGTTTCTGATTTTAAATTGGAGATTGGTGATAATGACTTGATTGGCCTTATTGGACCTAACGGAGCAGGTAAGACTACGATATTTAATATGCTTACAGGAGTTTACGTGCCAACCACCGGTACTATTGAATTGGAAGGTAAAGTAATTAACGGCTTCAAGCCTTATGATATAACTAAAAACGGTGTAGCTCGAACGTTTCAAAATATAAGATTGTTTAAAAACCTGACAGTTTTGGATAATGTTAAAATGTCCTTTAATTATCAAATTAAGTATAATATTTTTGACTCAATATTAAGACTGCCAAAATTTATTAAGGAAGAAAAAGAAATAGAAGGAAAAGCCTTAGAGCTTCTCAAAATTTTTAATCTTGATAACAAAGCCCATGAACTGGCAAAAAATCTTCCCTATGGTGAACAGCGAAGATTAGAGATTGCAAGAGCTTTAGCAGCAAAGCCTAAGCTTTTGCTGTTAGATGAACCTGCAGCAGGTATGAACCCTCAAGAAACTGCCGAGCTTACAAAGTTAATAAAGTGGATTAGAGATGAATTTAAAATAGCAATTTTATTAATTGAGCATGATATGAGCCTAGTAATGAAGGTCTGCGAAAAAATCGTAGTTGTTGACTACGGAAAAATAATTGCTTTTGGTACGCCGGAACAAATCAGGAAGAATCCTAAGGTAATAGAAGCATACTTGGGTGAGGAGGCAGCATATGTTACAGATAAAGAAGCTTAATGTGTTTTATGGTGCAATACATGCACTACATGATATAAGTATTGAGGTTCCTCAAGGGGAAATAGTTACACTTATAGGAGCTAACGGCGCTGGAAAAACAAGTACTTTGAGAGCTATTTCAGGCTTAACTTCAGCTAAATCCGGAGAAATAGTTTATGACGGGAAATCTATAAAAGGCATTGACGCCAGTAAATTAGTAGGAAAAGGAATGTCACATGTACCTGAAGGACGTAGAGTTTTCGCAAATCTTTCCGTTCTTGAAAACCTTGAGTTAGGTGCTTATATAAGAAAAGATAAAGTCGGAATAAAAAAAGATATGGAAACAGTATTTGAAAAGTTTCCAAGGCTAAAGGAAAGAATTAATCAGCCTGCAGGTACATTAAGCCGTGGTGAACAGCAGATGCTTGCCATTGGCAGAGCTTTAATGGTTAAACCAAAACTGCTTTTGTTGGATGAGCCATCTATGGGCTTGGCGCCTATAATAGTTAAAGATATATTCAGCATAATACAAGAGATAAATAAGAGCGGAACTACCGTACTGTTAGTTGAGCAAAATGCATATATGGCGCTTTCCATAGCACAGCATGCATATGTACTGGAAACAGGTAGAATAGTAATGAGTGGGCTTGCTTCAGATTTATTAAAGGATGATTCTATAAGAAATGCATATCTGGGTGAAGGGGCCTAATTCAATTAGTAATGAGTTGCATAAACAAGTAAATAAATAATACCGTCCAAATATAAGGGCGGTATTATTTATTTTTCTCGGAATCATTGTAAGATATACGTTATATTCTTGTTCTAACCTCATAAAGTATTTAATCTCATACAGCTTAAAAAAAAATTATGACTTAACATTAACAATAATACAAGTTATCAATTTGAATAATAACTTAAAATAGCTATCAAGAATATTATTTATAAAAGGTATTCTTAATGTATTGGAAAAATATCTAATTGGAAATACTATAACTGAGGTGATTTTTATGGGAAATTACAGTTATAACGACAATTATTCGGAAAGACTTCAACAATTAAATGAAGAACAGCTCAAGCTTGAGAAATATCTTTTGGATAATTCGGCTTCTATAAATCAAGATGAGATGAAAGAAATACAAAATGAATTAATCGGTATTAGAAGTGAAGCGCAAGAGATTAGTCAATTTATGTCCGGAGGCTTTTACTAAACCTAATATAAGAAAGCTGTAAGTGCAACTATTAAAGCATTTGCAGCTTTTTTAAATATACCAGTATTATAACAATTTATAGCTTATTTTGATATAATAGTGATATTAAGGGGGACGAGTTTATGAATGAAAATAATCAAAAGAGTTTTTTTAATAGTACATACGATCAATGGAAAGATATATCTGAGGAAAAGAGAAAAATAATAACTGAAACTATAAAAAGACTGAGAATAAGAAAAGACTGTTCTGTGTTAGATGTAGCATGCGGTACCGGAGTACTTTATTCTGCACTTAAATATTTAAAATTGGAAAGCTATACTGCCATTGATATTTCCGAGAATATGCTATCTGAGCTAAAAAGAATATATCCTGAGGCAGAAACAATATGCACAGATTTTGACAAAGAATTGCAATTAGCACGACAATTTGATTATATTATTATAATTAACAGTATCCCGCATTTTGAAAATTTGAATGTAGTTTTTTCAAATGCAAAAAAGCATTTAAAGCCTGGAGGTACCTTTTCAATTGTTCATGCAAGAAGCAGAAAACAACTTAAGGAGCATCATAGGAAAATTGGATATAATCTGGGAAGGAACGCCATTCCGGATGATGAAACTATTATGCAATTGACAGCATTACATAGCTTTAAAGATACATATATTGATGATGATGAATATTTCTATTTTGTTTGTACAAAATCATAAATTTAGAATAATTGTAATATAGCTATAATAAAGGTATGATTTTTGAGGTGAAAGATATATGAAAAAAGAGAAAAAATCAAAATGGGAATGGTATGCTATTAAAATGTTGTTTGAAAATATTATTTTTGGTGAGCCAATTCCAGATAAAATAGATGCCAATTATAGCAGCGATAGTAAGCTTTTTACGGAACATATAATATTAGTAAGAGCTCAGTCAAAAGAACATGCTTTTAGATCAGCCGAATTTAATATAGATAAATACGAACGAGAATACAATAATTCCTATGATCAATTAATAATATGTAAGTTTATAGCACTACTAGATTGCTTCCATGTTGAACAAGGTCAAATAAGAACGGGTACTGATATATATTCAAGATCCATAAGTGCTCCCCTCCAGGAGAAAACGGAAAATATAATAAAAACTTTATTTCCTGAATTTCCGACCTGTAGAGGAGAAAAAAGCAATACTTTATAGACTATCATTACTAATGATTAATTTGAGGTATATCCGTTAATTACGACCTCTAACTTTCCTGTTTCAGGGTCGATTATTAAACCGTGAATTTTTACATCTTTAGGAATCAAAGGATGGTTTTTGATTAATTTAACACTCTCTTTGACAGATTCTTCAACAGAATTAAAACCGTGCAGCCAATTTGGCACATTAATTCCCGCATTACATAAGGTTGTTATTATATCTTTCGATATTCCACGTGCTAAGGCTTTTTCCAACAAACTATCTACATTTAAGTTGCTCATACCGCAGCCGTGATGTCCTATAACTAGTATTTCATCTGCTTCAAATTCATAAACTGCTACTACGATACTTCTTATAATACTGCCGAAAGGATGCATAACGGAAGCTCCGGCATTTTTAATTAGCTTTACGTCTCCGTTCTTTAGATTTAGTGCTTTAGGAAGAAGTTCAGTTAATCTTGTATCCATGCATGATAAAATAACCATTTTTTTATTTGGTTTTTTGGATGCTTTATATTTTACATATTCTCGATTTTCAACAAAACATTTATTATAGTCTAGTATTTCCTGTAGTCTGCTCATAGCTACACCTCAATTATATAAATTTTTTTATTTTTTACAGAAGTAATTTATATTCTTTCATCCAAAATAGAAAAATGATTAAGTACATAATATTATTTGATTCTTTATAGAGTATATCACATAAAACTGAGGAATGGCTTTGCAACATAGTTTTTGAAAATGTGGCAATATCATGGCAGAATTATAGCATATAAAAAATCTTGAATCTATGATGATATAATTTGTATATATAGGAAGTAAGATAGTTATATTGATGAGGTGGGTTCAATGATAGCAAGAGTGATTAATGTTAAGGCTGCTACGCCAAATGAGAGACGGATTAGTAAAGCTTCATTTTTTTTGCTGCTTTTTATTATCTTAAAGAACATTCTTTTCAATATGAATACTATAGGGCAGATAAGCGGAAGTTCTATATTTATTAATTTTTTAATGATAATAATAATGTATTTTGGATTGCTTATCATCTTTAAAAGAAGAACCTTCTGGTTTTGGATAATTATAGATGTAATCATGTCCTTTATTTTTGTTTCAAATGCAATATTTTATAGGGAGTATTCTGATTTTATAACAATTGCTTTAGTAGCTCAAGTAAATCAAGTTTCAGAAATAAAGGGGTCCATATTTGCATTACTAAAGTGGACTGACTTTTTATATTTAGTGGACTTACCTTTTTATATTTTTTTTAGTATAAAGTATAAAAGTGTAATAGAAATACAGAGAAAAAAAGCACTTGCCAGTTTTGTTACAGCTATTACTATTATAGTAATATGCTTTATAACAGCAAATTATTTTTATCCTGGTTTATTTAACGAGGAATTTAATAGACAAGCTCAAGTTAAACGTATGGGTATACTCGCAATGTATAATATCCAAGGATACTCTTACTTAAAGGACAATGTAAATACAAAGCCTATATCTCAAGAGGAAACCGCACAGATAGAAGAACAGTTAAAATCTGAAGGTTACAACGATATGGGTAACTATAAAGGAAAAAATTTAATAATGATACAGGTGGAATCACTCCAAGGGTTTGTTATTAATGAGAAATATAAGGGTAAAGAAATAACACCAAATATAAACAAGCTCATAAAAGAAAGTGCCTATTTTGAAAACTGCTATCAGCAAATCGGTATGGGACATACAGCTGATGCTGAACTGCTTACGAACACTTCACTTTACCCGGCCTCTGATTCCTGTGTCTATATAACTAAGTATAATAACTCCTTTATCTCTATAGCAAACTCGTTAAAGGAGAAGAATTACAGAACATTGTATTTTCATGGTAATGATGGTCTGTTTTGGAATCGAAGCCTTATATACAAGAATTTAGGTTTCGATGAGTTTCATAATCTGGACGAATTCAAAAAGGATGAAATAATATGGGGGCTTAGTGACGGAAGTTTTTTTAGACAATCTTTCGATATTATTAAGGATATTAAAGAGCCGTTTTATAGTTTCTTTGTAACAATGTCAAGCCATTCTCCTTTTGAAATAACAATTAATGATTTCACAGATGGGGCGACTTATGTAGAAAAGTATTTTAATGCTATTAATTATGCAGACAAGGCTATAGGACAATTTATAGATAAACTACAAGTCAGTGGCATGTTGGATAATAGTATACTAATTGTGTATGGTGATCACAATGCATTAAGTACTGAAGATATAGGTGTGTACTTTAATAAAAATATAGAATCGCCATATGAGAAAGAGAGCTATAATAAAATTCCCATGATAATAAGATTTCCTGATAAAAAGCACTCAGGCATTTATTCAAAAAGTGTTGGACAAAATGATGTTCTGCCTACGGTAAGATCTATATTAGGCATCGAAGATAATAAAAGCTTTGGAAGAAATATGTTTGATGAAGGAGATAACCTAGTGGTGTTAAGAAATGGCAGCTATGTATGTTCGGATACTTATTATGATTCTGAAAATAGAATAACCTATAACATCAATACAGGTGAAGTACTGCCGAATAACGAAATCAATATCCAAAAAGTATTTCAAAAGTTAGAAGCATCTGATAATATTTTAAAGTATGATTATTTTAATAAAGTAAATTAAATTATAGAAATCCATCTGATTTGAAATTCTTTTTCTTCAGATGGATTTTAATATTATAACAAAAAGGTGTATTAAAGTAACCATTATAGTAATATTTTATATGTATATATTAAAATTCATGGAGGCAACAATATGCATAATAAAAATATTAGACTACATAACACAATTAAACGCAAAAAAATAATAGAAAGAGTAGCTTGTGCTATTATAGGGGCGGCAATAACTTTACTTATTATGGCTATGCTTGGGTATTTTGATGTGTATGAAGATACGAAAGTTAATCAAAAGGAAATAACAGAGAATATTAAAATTATAAACAACAAGTCAAAAATTTATAATGAAGTTAAAAATGATAAGGATAAAGTAGTGGAGGGATTTTCTCTGGAAAAAGATACTGTTCCTTTTGGGAATTTTGGCAGCGTGTATTCGCATGGAGGTAATTGTGCCGGAATAGCCTTACTTGAATTATTCGCATTTACAAATAGGATTGACAGGGATATAAAAATTGATGGGAAAATACTAGAACCTTTGAAGGCACCGTTGGGAAATTACATTCTTTCCGATAAAGAAAAAAATACTTTAGCCAAGATATTGAAGAATACATATAATGAAGATATATTATTCGACTTAAGCTACAATGATAAACAAGAAATTAAGTTTGATTATTCCAAGTATCTTGAAAATAAGGAATTGGCAGAAGTATATAATTACATAACCTACTATCAGGTAAATCAAAATAACTTTCAAAAGGAATATGTGTACAGCAATAAGCTTTTAAATAAGAAAAACAAATCTATTACAGAATTTGATATAAAAAAAGATATACTGAATAAAATTGATAATAATGAGCCTGTAGGTATAGGAATAACCGGCAACATTTTAGGAGGACATGCTGTATTGGCATATGGGTATAAAATTATTGATGAAAATACTATAAAAATTTATGTCGCCGACAGCAACAGGCCAATATTGACAGATCCGAAAACAGATGCAGATAAAACATACAATGATGAAGTAAGAGGGATAAATATATTATTTTTGAGAGAAGGTAATATATGGAATTACACCTTTAATCCTAATGTAAAAACACAAAAAGAAGTAGATCAAGATGCAGACGGTTATTACTATAATGGAGAATTCAATTCTTATTTAAAAGGAGCGACTTTATGTATTTATTAAAATTATAATAAAGAAAAACTTAATTGTATATCCTATAAATTAGTAGCAATGAACAAATATTACATATAACTATAAAGTTGGCAACTATTTGAACGATAAATATAGATAATAGTTTTAAATATGTAAATGTATGTTTGGGGGTGTGTCTTGTGGTAATAAACCATAATTTAAATGCTATGACAGCTATAAGATATATGAATATATACGAGCAGCAAATGGGTAAAGCTATGAAGAGATTGACTACAGGACTTAGAATTAATTGTGCTGCCGATGATCCCTCAGGACTTGCTATATCACAAAAAATGGAGGCACAGATAAGGGGCTTGAATCAAGCTTATAGAAATGTTCAAGATTCTATATCCGTACTTCAAGTAGCTGATGGTGCATTAAATGAAACTCATTCTATTTTGCAAAGAATGAGAGAATTGGCAGTACAAGCCGCAAATGGCACCTATAATGATGAAGACAGAAAAAACTTACAGCTTGAATTTAATCAATTGGCTGAGGAAGTGAACTCTGTTGCTAAAAATACAAACTTTAATACAATAAATATGTTGGACGGCTCTCACGATAAAATGGCTGTTCAAGCAGGTCCAAACAGCGGAGATATGTCATTATTAAGCTTCAGTAATATGACTTCAAAAAGTATAGCTATTTCTGGTGGAGAAAACACAAGTGTAATTTCAAAGGATGGAAAAAGTACTGCATATTATAGCTCCGGAACTGATAACTTATTAAAAGGCGGCACTGGATCTGAGTATGCTTTAGATATTTCAATTCCAGAACATGCTGAAGCAGCGATTTCAATATTGGACGATGCGATAAAAAATGCTTCAACGGCTAGATCGAGTATAGGAGCGCAGCAAAATGCACTTGAATATAGACTGGATTATTTAAGTAATACAGCTGAAAACTTAACAGCGGCCCAATCAAGAATAATGGACGCCGATATAGCGCAAGAGATGATGAATTATGCGAAATACAGTATATTACATCAGGCTGCGCAGGCCATGCTAGCACAAACTATTAAGCAATCTGAGAGTATTATAGATTTTATAAAGTATTGCATGAAATCGGATCATAGCAACTAGAGTTAATATTTCAGTAGCAAGGCTTATTTATTTAAGCCTTATTTGAAGCTGAATTCTATAATTGTCCACTGATAATACGACGATACTATAATCATGGGTAGAGAAATAGTCCCAAAAATAATTAAGACTTTCAGAGAAACTAAAAATAACTTCATGTTTCTTAGTTTCAAGAATATAACAAGAGGATGTTTTCTTAACAAAAACATTTTCCCACATTGCTATGGCATAACCATTATTTTTTATGTTTATTACATTGTTATCACATTTTAGCAATGTTTCCAGTCTATTAAAATCATGTTTTGTCATAGCATTTTCTTTTAAAAGCTCGTTTAGGTATTCTTGGTTTTCCGTTAATTTACTTTTCTCGCATTTTAAATGCTGCTTATAGTTCTGAAGCTTTTTATCTAAGGTTCTTAATTTATTATCTTTGAATTTTAGATATATAGTACTTAAAAGTTTAAAATTACTAAAGTATTCATTTCCCATAATGCTTCCTCACAATCTTAACATGTATTTACCATGAGAATTTATATTTATAAAACTACTTATATATCGTAATATATAAGTTGAGGTGATATTGTGAAAGAGTTGTTACTTAACAGTATATCAAAAATAAAATTGTGTATAAAAACATTTATAATAAAATCTGAAAAAAATATCAAGCTGGAAGGAAGAAAGAGTGAAGTTATAAGGATTATGATGGACTCAGTAATTATGGAAAAGGAGAAAGAAGGCGCTTTAATTCTGTCAGAGCTGAATGCTGTAAGAAAGGACGCTTTGGAATTAAATAAGAAAATCCAAAAAATTAAAGAAGAAAATATAGAATATCATAAAAGAAATGAGTCATTTAAGACCTTCCAAATCTTTCTCATAGAAAACCGCCAATGAGCTGTTTAAACTGTAAAACAGACAGAATATACATCTACAGTTATTCAAAATATATCTTTAAATATATAAATTAATCATGAAGAAGGGCGCCTCAGTATAACGTGGGACAGCCTTCTTCAATGGCTCATTAATTATCAAGTATTTTGGGAAGAGCTTCAAAGCCCTTTTGCAGGTCCTCATCTGATGGAATATAGTCAGACATTTTCCCTTCCTGATATTGAATATAAGCCTGCATGTCAAAATATCCTGTGCCGGTTAGTCCGAATAAAATAGTCTTTGCTTCACCGGTTTCTTTACACTTTAAGGCTTCTTCAATAGCTGTGCAAATAGCATGTGAAGACTCCGGTGCAGGGAGTATAGTTTCATATTTGGCAAATAGTGCAGCTGCATCAAATACTTTAGTTTGCTCTACAGCCCTTGCTTCATCAAGGAAGCCGTCATGATAAAGCTTTGAAAGCATTGGACTCATACCATGATAACGAAGACCACCGGCATGATTAGGTGAAGGAACAAATTCGCAGCCCAAGGTATACATTTTGGCCAAAGGAGTTACTTTTCCTGTGTCGCAAAAATCATAGGCATATTTTCCTTTAGTCAATGAAGGGCAAGATGCTGGTTCAACGGCTATAAAGTATGGATTTGCTTTTCCAAGCAGTTTATCCTGCATAAAAGGTGCAATAAGACCGCCGAGATTTGAACCTCCACCTGCACAACCAATGACGATATCAGGATATTCTTCAAGCTTTTCCATAGCTAGTTTTGCCTCAAGACCTATAATGGACTGATGAAGCAAAACTTGATTTAGCACTGAGCCAAGGACATAACGGCAGCCTTCTTTATTGACTGCATCTTCAATTTCTTCGGAAATAGCGCAGCCAAGACTTCCGCCCGTAGTAGGGTTTTTTGAAAGAATTGCTCTTCCCACATTTGTGGTATTGGAAGGGCTGGGAATAACGTCAGCACCAAAGGTATGCATAATAGCTTTACGATAAGGCTTTTGCTCAGAAGATACTTTAACCATATATATTGTAAGTGGCATATCAAAATATGCACAGGCTTCAGATAGTGCAGTTCCCCATTGGCCGGCGCCGGTTTCAGTTGTAAGAGATGTAATTCCTTGCTTTTTTGCATAGTAAACCTGTGCAACAGCGGAATTTAACTTATGACTTCCGGAAGTATTGTTGCCTTCAAATTTATAATATATT